>DAINND010000105.1:0-9501 GCA_036736065.1 Ilumatobacteraceae bacterium | reverse complement strand
ATGGCGGCCTCGCTACGGCTCATCACTTGGCCGAGCGCGCGCGCGTAGCCCTGCACCAGCTCGTACGCGCCCATCGACCGCAGCGACAGCAACCCGAGCACGGCATACGAGAGCGTGGTGCGAGCCGGGGCTCGGGTGGTGCGGTCGGGATCAGTGGCCATCGCAGAGAAGGTGCTTGACAACTACTCCAGTTTGGAGTAGACAATACTCCAACATGGAGTAGCAAACGTCACCCTACTCCACGTTCCGGGGACGTGACACCACGAGATCCGGATGCCACGGTCCCAACACCACCGCACCACAGGAGCACCACAACCATGAAGCCGTCCGACCAACTCCGCCCCGGCGCCGAAGCCATCGCCACCCTGATCGCGGGCATGAGCCCCGACCAGATCGACAACGCCACCCCGTGCGACGACTGGACGGTCCGCGAGCTGCTCAACCACGTCGTCGGGGGTGCCCACATGTTCGCCGGCGCCTTCAGCGGCCAGGCGCCGTCGGGCCACGACGGCCCGGTCGACCTGCTCGGCGGCGACCCCGCCGCAGCCTGGCAGGGCGCGATGGACGCCTTCGAAGCAGGCGTCGACTCGCCCGGCGCGCTCGACAACATGGTCCCGATGCCGTGGGGCCCCACGCCCGGCACGATCGTCTACGAGATCCTGAAGTTCGACGTGCTCGTCCACGCCTGGGACCTCGCCAAGGCGACCGGTCAGCAGGTGGCCCTGCCCGACGAGATGGTCGAGAGCACGATCGCCGTGGCCAAGCAGTTCATCTCGCCCGAGCTGCGCGCCTCGGGCGCCTTCGGGCCCGAGGGCGAGGCGCCGGCCGGGGCGAGCCCCATCGAGCGGCTCGCGGCCTACAGCGGCCGCAACGTCTGACGGAGCGGGGCGCGTCGAGCGCTCTGCAACAATCGGCCCATGGCCGACCCGTTCACCCACTACGACGCCGTCGAGGTCTACGGCAGTGCGCTGAGCGTGCTGCCCGGCGACGTGCTCGGCCTGCACGTGCGCTGCACCACGGCGAGCTTCGACGTGTCGGTGCGGCGGGTGAGCGGTCCGGCGCGGGGTGAGGTGTGGGCACGTGCGGACGTGACCGGCGAGGCCCACCACACCCCCGCCGATGCCGACGCCAACGGCTGCGGGTGGCCCGTCTCGGTCGAGGTGCCGATCGGCGCCGACTGGCCGAGCGGTGTCTACCTGGTCACCTGCCGGGCCCACGACGCGGCCGACGACCGGGCGTTCGGCCACGGGCTGTTCGTGGTGCGTGCGCCGCGCCCGACTGCGTCGGCGCTGCTGGTGCTGGCCACCAACACGTACAACGCCTACAACGCCTGGGGCGGGCGCAGCCTCTACACGGGTGGGCACCGGGGCAGCTTCGACCGGCCGTTCATCCGCGGCCTGCTCACCCGGGCCGATGCCGGGGTGGAGGACCGCAAGTCGCCACCGTGCCCGCCCGGTGACGAGCCCGACATCGACGGCCTGCGCTACCTCGCCTACCGCGACGCCCACCACTACCCGCCGAGCGTGGGCTCCACGGGGTGGCACACCTACGAGCGGCGGTTCGTCGACTGGGCCGACCGACACGGCATCGCCCTCGATGTGGCCGTGTCCGAGGACCTGGCGCGCACCCCGGCGGTGACCGACGGCTATTCGCTCGTGCTCGGTGTGGGCCACGACGAGTACTGGTCGGCCGAGCAGCGCGCCGGCCTCGAGCGGTTCATCGCCGGCGGAGGCAATGTCGCCAGCCTCTCCGGCAACACGATGTTCTGGCAGGTCCGCTTCGATCCGACCCGCCGGCACATGACCGCGCACAAGTACCGCGCCCATCGCGAGGACCCGGTGCTGGGCACCGACGACGAGGCGACGATGTCGGGCATGTGGTGCGATCCGCTCGTGGGCCGACCGGAGTGGGCCGTGCTCGGCGCCGGGTCGGCGTTCGGCCTCTACAGCCGCTTCGGCAACTCGACCCCGCGCTCACCGGGTGGGTTCACCGTGTTCCGCGACCGGCATTGGATGTTCGCGGGCACCGACCTGCGCTACGGCGACATGGTCGGTGCCCGCCACGGGATCGTCGGCTACGAGACGGTCGGTTGCCGGCTGCAGCTCGACGAGCTCGGCCTGCCGGTGTCGGTGACACCCGGTGCGCCGCCGAGCGAGGTGGTGGCCTGGGCGCCGTCGACGAACCTCGGCGCCGCGGACTACCCGGCCGGGTCGGTGGCGTTCACGGGTGACGACCAGGTCGACCTCGACTTCGTCGCGTCCCGGCTCTACGGGGCGCCCGACGGCTCGATCGACGAGCGGGCGCGCGACCTGGTGCGCCACGGCAACGCCGTGATGCTCACCTGCCGACCCTTCCCCGACGGGGGCGAGGTGGCCACGATCGGATCGACCGACTGGGTGTTCGGCCTCGACGACCCGGCCGTCGACCGCATCACCCACAACATCGTCACGCGCTACGCCGCTGGGCGGTAGGGCGCGTTGCGCCCACTACGGTTCGACGCCGTGACGACCGAGCGCATCCCGAGCGCGGATTGGGTGAGGCTCGACGACCTCGAGCGCGACCCGCACCCGGTGTTGGCCCGGCTGCGCGCGGAGCACCCCGTGGCCTACGTGCCGGCGCTCGGCATGTGGCTGGTGACGAGCCGCTCTCTGGCGATGGCCGCGATGCTCGACCACGAGGGCCTCACCGTCGACGACCCGCGCTTCACCACCGGGCAGGTGGTGGGGCCGAGCATGCTGTCGCTCGACGGTGCCGAGCACAGCAGGCACCGCTCACCGTTCGTCGGCCCGTTCCGGGTGCGGCGCATCGACGAGGTGTTCACCGCAGCGGTCGCAGCCGATGTGGAGGCGCTGCTCGACGACGCCGACGCCACGCTCGCGAGCGCCGGTGAGGTGGAGTTGCGCACGGCCGTGGCCGGCCCGCTGGCGACGCGCACGATGATGCTCGCCCTCGGCCTCGACACGGCGTCGGAGGCGACGATCCTCGCGTGGTACCGCGAGCTCGTGCGCGTGGTGACCGAGCTGTCGAAGGGTGTGCCGCTGCCCGAGGGTGGCGTGCCCGCGTACCGCCACCTGGCGGAGGCCGTGTTCGTCGCCGGGTCGCGCCCGGGCGCGCGCACACTGCTGGCCGAGGCGATGGGTGACGCGACGGCGCTCACCGACGACGAGGTCGCCTCGAACGCGGCGGTGCTGCTGTTCGGCGGCATCGAGACGACCGAGGGGATGATCGCCAACCTGCTGCACCATCTGCTCACCCACCCGCACCTGCTCGAGGCGGTGCGCACCGACGACGACCTGCTCGACCGCTGCATCGAGGAGTCGCTGCGCCTCGAGCCGGCAGCGGCCGTGGTCGACCGCTACGCCGCGCACGACGTGGTGCTCGGCGAGGTGACGGTGCCGGCCGGTGACGGCCTCGAGGTGTCGCTGGCAGGGGCCAACCGCGACCCGGCGGTGTTCGCCGACCCCGATCGGTTCGACCCCGATCGCGCCAACCTGCGCCAGCACCTCACGTTCGCGGCGGGGCCGCACGTCTGCCTCGGCATGCACCTCGCCCGGCTCGAGACCCGGCTGCTGGTGCGGTCGATGGTGCGACGCTACGCAGTGCTCGAGCGGATCGCGGAGCGCAGCGACGAGCCGCGCGGACTGGTGTTCCGCAAGCCCGATCGGGTGATGGTGCGGGCTCAGCGCAGCACGCGGTAGCGCGCGGTGATGAAGCCGTCGAGCGACACCGCGGTGTAGTAGACGAGCATGCCCATCGAGCTGGGCGCAGTGCCGCCATTGGTCATGTGGCGAGTCTGGCACCTCGCTGCAGATCGCTCCGCCCGCACCTCGCGTTGGGACATGTCACACGCCGGCGCCCTGCGTCCGTTGTGCACGGTGTCCCCGGAGCAGGAGAGTCGGCCATGCCACGCACCCATCTCGACACGTTGGCGACGATCGAGGGGGTGGTCCTCGGCACCCCCGCTCAGGTCGCCCGGCTCGTGGTGACGAGCGACTACGTCGGGGTGTGGGAGCAGGACCAGAACCGGCTGTGGATGCCGCTCGCGCAGGTCCAGGGCATCGATGTGCGCGACGCGACCGTGATCGAGCGCAGGGTGCCGGGCTGGGCGATCGTGCTCGGCATCATCGGCCTGTTCTTCTTCCTGCTCGGCCTGTTGTTCTTCCTCGTCAAGACCGACCGGCCGGTGCCCGGGGCGCTCGTCACGGTGCTCGGCCGCGACGGGCGGGTGGTGCGCGCCTATGTGCCCATGCCGGTGGGGGTGGTGCAGGGGTTGGTGTGGCCCGTCAGCACGCAGCTCGCCGCGCGTGCGGCCGCGCCGGGCCCGGCACCGGGTGATCCGCTGCCTCCGCCGCGGTGATGGCCGCGTCCATTGGGCGATTTCCCTCCGGTTTCCGGCGTCTCTATTGTCTCGAATGAGGAGGACAGCGTGCGACGACCGGCGGCGTTCTTCGGTGCGGTGAGATGGCAGGCCTGGGTGGCCGTCGCCGCCGTGGTGACCGTCGGTGGGTTCCTGATGGCCGCGCCCCGACCGGGGGGCAGCAGCGCGCCCGACGTCGCCCCGGTGGTGGTTCCGCCGACGTCGGCCACGTCGACGACGGCCACCCCGACGGCGCCGAGCACCTCCCGAGCCTTGCCTCCCACGACCGTCGCCATGACGACGTCGACGGCGCCCGCCACGACGACCGCATCCACCACGACCTCGTCGACCACGACGACGACCACGGTCGCCCCGACCACCACGGCGCCGCCGCCACCGACCACGGCGCCACGTGGTGTGCTGCTGCTCGACCTGCTCGCGTTCGCGACGATCACCAACGAGCACCGCGGCGGGGGTTACGACCGCGACCTGTTCGACCACTGGAGCAGCCAGGGCGGCGGGTGCACCACGCGCGACATCGTGCTCGGGCGCGACTCGGCGACGCCGGGCCAGCGCGACCTGTTCGGTTGCGATGTGGTGGCAGGTGACTGGTTCAGCGTCTACGACGGCGCCGTGCTCACCGATCCGTCCGATGTCGACATCGACCATGTCGTCGCGTTGAAGGAGGCGTGGGACTCCGGGGCGTGGGCATGGGGGTACGAGCAGCGCCGGGCGTTCGCCAACGACCTGAGTGACCCGCGCACGTTGCGCGCGGTCCACGACAGCGCCAACCAGGAGAAGGGGGATCGCGACCCCAGCAACTGGCTACCGCCACGCCGGGAGCACTGGTGCACCTACGTGGGCGACTGGGTGGCGATCAAGGTGCGCTGGGGGCTGAGCATGGACCAGAGCGAGCACGGCCGTATCCGCAACATCGTGCGCGAGCGCTGCCCGGAGTGGCGCGTCGAGCCGGTCGAACGGCTGCCGGCGTTCCCGCCGCCTGCGCCGATCCAACCGATCGCTCCGCTCCCTGTGGCGCCGCCGGCCGGCGGGGGCGGTGGCGCTCCGGTGTACTTCGAGAACTGCGACGCGGCGCGGGCTGCGGGCGCGGCGCCGGTCCGTCGCGGTGACCCCGGCTACCGGGCCGGCCTCGACCGCGACGACGACGGCGTCGGCTGCGAGTGACCGGCCGCAGCTGCGGGCACGGTCAGTGCAGCAGATCGATGGCGTCGCCGACGCGGACGGTGCCGGATCGGCTGACGTCGGCGTAGGCGCCGAGGCATGCGAAGTCGCCGTAGCCGCCGAAGTCGCGACGGTTGTGCCGGGCGATGGCCTGCAGGACGCCCTTGTCCTCGTCGAGGCCCGGCTGGGCGAGGGTGGTCATCACGCACCTCGGAGCGGCGTCGCCGAAGGTGAGCTCGGCGGTGCCGAACCGAGCGCGCAGGCCGGACCAGTGGTTCTCGACGAACGACCGCGCTTCGTCGGGGAAACGGTGGTGGTCGATGACGATGCCGGGGCGGAAGCGCTGGATCGTGAAGGTCGCTTCGGGCGCCAGCGAGCGAAGGTGGTCGAGGCTCGCCGTGGTGAGCACGTGAAGGGGTGCGAGGTCGGCGAAGCTGCCGTGGAGGAGCGGTAAGTCGACGGTGACCCCCGACAGGGCGAGGCCGTCGATCTCGGGCCACTCGCTCGTGTAGACCTCCGACTCCGTGCCGACAGCGTCGATGCGCACCGGGATCTCGAGGAGGTCGGTGAGTGCGGCATCGAGGCGGCGTCGGTCGGCATGGAGGTCGTAGGTGACGTCGCCGACGGTGACGGTGACCGTGTCGCCGGACGTGGTGGCCCGACAGCCGAGCAGCAGCCGGCCGAGCCGGGGCCGCTTTGCGCTGACGATGGTGCCGGTGGTGAGGTCGCGCAGCGCGAAGCGGCGGTCCCCGACGATGCCGTGCTCGTCGAGTTCGACGCTGTCGACCTGCTCACCCTGCATCGACTTGACGGGAAAGCGCCACAGCTCGGCGATGGTGCCGAGCCGGGGCGTCCTGGTGCTCACCTCGGGTGCGGTCATGTCGGGGTGCCTTTCGTGCGTGATCCACGAGCTCGCCGTGCGGGCCGCTCCGCTGATGGGGAAGGTGGGCTCGGTGTCGTGCGACCCGAGTGTGTCACGACGCGGCTGCGTGCCGCGCCGCGAGGTGCCCGAAGGTGATCGCGAGCCCCACTGTCGCGCCACCCGCCCAGTAGGCCTGGGCGGAGGGGAACCCGGCGCAGTTGCCGGCCGCGTAGAGGCCGGGGATGACGGACCCGTCGACGGACAGCACCCGACCGTGGGCGTCGATGGCCGGACCGCCCTTGGTGTCGAGGGTGGCCGGGGCCAGCACGATCGCGTGGTACGGGCCGACGGGTGAGAAGCGGAACATCGCCGGGTTGCGGTCGTTGCCGGGACGGGGCGGGCCGTTGCGGAACAGCTCGATCGGGGAGGCGCCGCGGCCGAAGGCCCGGTCGACGCCCAGATCGGCGTCGTCGCCGTACGCGTCGATGGTGGCGGCCAGGGTGGCGGCGAACGCCGGGTCGAGGCGGATCCCTGCAGCGACCTCGGGCGCAGCGTGCTCGAGGCGTTCGGCGAGCCGCTCGGCGAGCTCGTCGATGGTCTGGCCCGTCACCACGTGCGCGGCGGAGGTTCCGGGCAGGGGCAGCGGGTTGCCGCTCTTGCCGTCGGCGAACAGCCGAGCCGTCTCGTCGTCGAACACCATGAACAGGCGCAGGTTCGGGTATTCGGCCGTCGCCGGGTCCCAGCGCAGGAAGACCGATGCGAGCTCGTTGTAGGCGAGCTTCTCGTTGGTCACCCGCCGGCCGGCGCGGTCGACGAGGATCATGCTGTCGCCGCGCAGGGCGAAGATGTTGGTCGTGAACGCCGACGGGTCGGCGACGAGCGGCTCGATGGGCACCGGCGCCATCCAGGCCGCGCTCATGTTGTGCAGGCGCGCCCCGAGCCGTTGCCCGATGCGCACGAAGTCACCCTCCGAACCGGGCGCTGCTCCGCCGTGGCGCACCGGCGCGGTGAAGAAGTCGCGCAGCAGGTCGTCGGCGTGGGTGAAGCCGCCGGTCGCGAAGACGACCCCGCGGCGAGCGGCGATGCGGCGGCCGTCGGCCGTCACCACGCCGCGCACCGTGCCGTCGGCGTCGCGCACGACGTCGTTCACCGCGCAACCCGTCTCGATGCGCACACCGAGGCGGCGGGCGGTCGCGGCGAGGTCTTCGACGAGCTCCCGGCCGGTGAGCTGATCGGGCCGTTCTCTGCCTCGCGACACGATCACACGCCCGTACGGCGCGGCGTTCTCGGGGAGCTCGGCGAAGTAGTCCGGTGCGCGGTCGAGCATCACCGGGTCGATCGCGCCGGCGTCGACGAGCTCGTCGAGCGCCTCGGCCGCATGGTCGTAGAACGCGGCCAGCATGGCGAGCTCGTCCGGGGGCAGGCCGAGCGTGGCGTGGTTCGGGTCGTAGCGGTCGGGGCGGTTGAGCCTGGCCATGTAGCGAAGGGCGTCGTCGCGAGGGTCGGCGATGCCGGCGTCGCGCATGAGGCGGTGGTTGGGGACCCAGATCCACGTGCCGGAGCGAGCCGTGGTCCCGCCGATCTCGGTGCGCTTCTCGAGCATGAGCACCCCGAGGCCGGCGCGTGCGGCGGTGATCGCGGCGGAGAACCCTGCTGCGCCGGTGCCGACCACCACCAGGTCGGCTGTGTCGGTCGCGTCGGCGTCAAGCTGGCCGGCGGCCGATGACGTCGGGGTCTCAGGCATCGCCGGGCAGGTCGATCTCGAGCTCGCGGACGATCAACCGCTCGAGACGTGAGACGTGGGCGAGGGTGTCGGCGCGGACGTCGGCGGCGACGGGGCGCGAGTACGCGGCGTTCAGCGCGTCGTCGTCGTCGAACCACTGCTCGGCGACGCCGTCCCACTCGCAGTCGTTGGCCGGCTTGCCCGCCAGGTCGTCCTGGCGCGGGAGGCTGACGACGTAGCGCCGGAGGCCGGGGGCGACGCGGGCCACGGGCACGTGGCGTTCGAGCCACCACTCCTCGAACTCCTGCTGGCTGAGATGCTCGGCCCGCTTGAGCAACCACACGATCTTGACCACCCCAGACCTCCTCGGTCGATCACGGCGGATCGGATCGTATACGTTCGGTGCGGGGGCGTCGACCGGTCGGATCCCACCGGGCGATCTCCGCAGCTGCGTCGAGACCGTGCTGGCGGAAGGCTCGGCCGACCTCGTCGGCATCGGGCCGGGTGGCGAGGAGCTCGATCAAGCGCTGGTGCTCGGCGGTCGCGTTGCTGACCCGTCGGGGTTGGTGCTCGAACACGTTGCGGAGGGTGTCCATCCGCACGTAGGCGGTCTCGACCAGCACCACGAGCAGCCGGTTCGGACAGCGGGCGTGCACGACGGCATGGAACGCGCGGTCCCGCGCGCGGGCGGTCTCGAGGTCGCCGGCGGACTCGGCCGACCGCAGCAGCCGGTTCTCGCGGCGCATCGCGGTGAGGTCCGTCCGGCGGAGGTGCGGCGCTGCGAGGCGAGCGATCTCCCCCTCGAGCAGCGCAGCTGCTTCGATCGCCTCGGCCAGTTGCCGCTCGTCGAAGGTGGGCACGCGGGCCCCGGCCCATCGGGTGAACTCGACCAAGCCCTCGGCTTCGAGGCGGCGGACCGCTTCGCGGACGGGCACGACGCTCATCGCCAGCTCGGCGCCCACCTCCGCGAGGACGATGCGATCGCCGGGCCCATACGTACCATCGAGCAAGCGCAGCCGGATCACCTGGTAGGCCCGCTCGGACTTCGACTCGAGCACGGACCGACCCTAGCCGTCCGCTCGGGCACGAGGTCCGAGGCACGGTCGCGGCCCGGGTTGCGTCAGGTCGCCGGAGCCCCTGGCAGGATCTGGGGATGCCGCCGCCGAAGGGTGCACCCGAGCTCACGGTCCAGCCGGTGGGGCCGGCGCAGCTGAGCCGCCGGGCCGTCCTGCAGCTCGGCGCTGTCGGCGCGGCGGGCATGGCCGCCCTCGCCGCAGGGTGCGCCGACGACGGCACGGGCACGGGGCCTGCGCCGGAGCCGTCGACCGGCGAGCCTGGCGCCGCCGGTGGCCCGTGGGGCGTCGTCGTCGTGGGCGC
>DAINND010000104.1:0-9507 GCA_036736065.1 Ilumatobacteraceae bacterium | reverse complement strand
GACATCGAGTTCGAGCACTGGATCGTCGACATCGGCGCCGCCAAGCTGGCCGACAAGCCGGGCCAGTTCGACGTGGTGCTGCTGCCCAACCTCTACGGCGACATCCTCTCCGACGTCGCCGCCGAGATCGCCGGCTCGGTCGGCCTCGCGGGCAGCGCCAACATCGGCCCCACGAGCGCCATGTTCGAAGCGATCCACGGCTCGGCGCCGCGCCGCGCCGGCCAGGACGTGGCCAACCCGTCCGGCCTGATGCTCGCTGCGGTCCAGATGCTCGTCCACATCGGCCAGGGCGATGTGGCGACCCGGATGCACAACGCCTGGTTGCGCACCATCGAGGACGGGGTGCACACCTACGACATCCACGATCCGGCGGTGAGCACCGCCAAGGTGGGCACCAGCGCCTTCGCCGACGCGGTCATCGAGCGCCTCGCTAGCGAGCCGAAGACGCTCAAGGCGGCCCGCTACGCCGACTCGCCGAGCATCCAGGTGAAGGTGCCGGCCCGCCAGCGCCAGACCAAGGAGCAGATCGGCATCGACGTCTTCCTCGACAAGCCCGGTGTCAGCCCGAACGAGCTCGGCGCAGCGCTCGAGGGGCTCGCCGGGCCGGAGTTCCGGCTCGACATGCTCTCCAACCGCGGCCAGAAGGTGTACCCCGACGGTGTGCCCGAGACGCTGTGCGTCGACGCCTACCGGTGCCGCTTCCTGTCGGTCGACGGCCCCGTCACCGTCACACCGGTGATCGCGCTGCTGCAGCGCCTCGCCGACGCGGGCCACTCGTTCATCAAGAGCGAGGGGCTGTTCACCTTCGACGGTGAGCCCGGCTTCACGAAGGGGCAGGGCCAGTGACCACCGCCCCCATCAGGGCGGCGCTGATGGTGTCGGTGATGACCACCGACGACGACCTGCGCGCGTTCAGCCGGCGCCTGGCCGCGCTCGTCAACAACGGCCCGATGCACCTCGCCCAGGTGCTCGCCACGGCGACGCAGGTCTACCCGGTGCGCTCCGACTCGATCAGCGGGTCCGCCACGCTGCTGCGCTGCGAGCTGCGCATGCGCCGCGCCGGGGCACCGGTCACCGAACAGGCCGCCTACGACGTGCTCGAGCGTTTGCGCACCTGTCAGCTGGTCGAGGCGCACTACCTCGACGAGCGCGGGCTGAGCATCGGGCCCGTCGACGTCATGCTGCAGGCGAGTTGACCCGCCCGGCGCGTCGGGCCGACCCCGGCCACCCCTACACCGGACGCATCGCCGGTCTCGCCACGCAGCACGACAAGCTGCCGCTGGTGGGCCCGGCGATGGAGTCCGTGATCGGCCTCACCGTCGTGGCGGTGGAGGTCGACACGGATGCCTTCGGCACCTTCGCCGGTGAGGTGCCCCGCCTCGGCACCCCGTTCGAGACAGCCGTCGCCAAGGCACGCGCGGGCATGCGCGAGTCCGGGTTGCTGCTCGGCCTCGCGAGCGAGGGCTCGGTCGCTCCGCTCGACGGGCTGCCGTACGTGCTCGCCGACACCGAGCTCGTGGTGCTCGTCGACGACGACCTCGGCATCGTGGTCGCCGAGCGAGAGGTGGCCCTGGCCCCGCCGGCGATCGGCACCGACGTGGCGCCCGGCCGGCTCGATCCGGTCGCGCTCGTCCGTGCCGGGTTCCCCGAGCACGGGTTGATCGTGCGCCCCTCCGACGGCTGGGACGTCGTCGTCAAGGGCATCCACGACCGCGACGAGCTCGAGGCAGCGATCGCCCGCTGCGCAGCCGACTCGTCGCTCGGCACGGCGCGGGTGGAGAGCGATCTGCGCGCCCACCACCACCCTTTCCGTCGCACGGTGATCGCCCGCGCTGCCGAGCGCCTCGCCGAACGCATGGCCACACGGTGCCCCGAGTGCGCTGCGCCGGGGTGGGGCATCGACCGCGTCGAGCCGGGGGCTCCGTGCTCGCTCTGCACCACGCCGACCCGCCACCCGCGGCTCGAGCACTGGTCGTGCGCGGCCTGCACCTATGCCGAGGCGCTCCCCACGCCGGGAGGAGACGGCGCCGACCCGGCCGTCTGCGCTGTCTGCAACCCCTGAGCCGCGGAACGGCGGTGCAGCCGGCCGTAGCCCCACAGCAGTGGCAGGGTGATCAACAGCGGCACGATCACCGCGAGCGGACGCGTCGCCCACCACAGCCCCGAGATCTCGATCGTGTCGGCGCGCCGGCCCGTGAGGCGCCAGAAGCCGTAGAGGGCGATCGCCATCCCGGTCGAGTGCAGCAGATAGAGCGGCATCGCGTAGGTGGTCATCGACGTGCGGAAGCGCACCCAGCGGGGCCGGTCGAGCCGGGCGAGCACCGCCGGGCGCAGCAGGGCCAACGCTCCGATCTGGAAGGTGGCCAGCGCCACGATCGCCAGGCTCGGCGGGCTCATGTTCGAGAACTTGTCGCCCGGCACCCCGACCATCGAGGCGGGGTAGAGGCCCGCCCACACCAGGCCGATGAGGGCGAACATCCCGACCCACATGATCGCCTGCTGCTGACGGCGTTCGAGGGCGCAGATGTGGTCGTAGGAGAACCCGACCACGAAGGCGAGCCCCCACACGAGCACCATGTTCAACCACCCCACCCAGGGGATGTCGTGCGAGAAGCGGGCGACGTCGACGAGCGCCGCCGCTCCCGCCAGCCAGACCGGCAGCAGGATCCCGAACCGGCGGTGCAGCCACAGCCACAACGGCAGGGCGGCGATGACGAGCAGATAGGTGCCGGCGAACCACAGCGGGCTGAGCACCAGCAGCATCACCCGACCCATCCAGTCGATGTCGTAGATCGAGGCCATCGTGATGGCGATCACCCACCAGGCCACGATGAGCCCGAGCGCGGGCAGGGCGATCTCCCGCACCCTGCGGACGAGGTACTCGCCGATCGTGTCGCCACGCGCCTGGGCGGCGTGCCATCCCGACCAGGTCGCCCAGCCACCCACGTAGAAGAACAGCGGCATCACCTGCAGCGCCCAGGTGAGCAGCCACAGCCCTCGCGTGTAGCCGATCGGGTTCGTGGCGTGCGGTCCATCGGCGCGCCAGTCGAACACCGTGAAGCACCAGTGGTAGAGCACCACCACCACCAAGCTGGCCGCGCGCACCAGGTCGACGAACGGGTCGCGGCCGACCGGCGCGCCGTGCTCGTCGGCGGGGCTGCTGACCTGTCGAGGGGCCATGTCGTCATCCTCGTCGCCGCGGCTCGCTCGGTCCACCCTCGTTGGCGATCAGCGCCCTCGGCAGGGCCGGGTCGGCTCAGGCCGTGTTCGGTACCATGGGCAGCATGCGTGCCGAACCCTCAGTCATCCACGCAGTTGCCGACGAACGCATGCGCTCCGTCGGCCAGCTCTACACCAAGGGTCGGCGCGAGCTCGTCGAGCTGCTCGCTGGCTTCGGACGGCCGGCGACGATCCCTGAGCTCCTCGAGCTGCGGCCGCGGCTCACCCAGAGCTCGATGTACCGCAACATGATCGATCTCGAGAGCGTCGGGATCGTGCAGAAGGTGGTCGGCACCGACGATCGGGCCCGCTTCGAGCTCGCCGAGCACCTCATCGGCCATCATCACCACAGCATCTGCACCAAGTGCGGAGCAGTCGACGACTTCGTCGTCCCCGCTCGCGTCGAGCGCAGCCTCGAGGCTGCCCTGGAGAAGGCGCTGATCGATTCGGGCTTCCGGCCCACCGGCCATCGGCTCGACGTCATCGGCGTCTGCCCCGCCTGCGCCTGAGCCTCTTCGTTCGGGAATAGGACTTGTTATGATTATTCGATGGCAACCACCCCGATCGACCGCGTCCCGGTCACCGTCCTGACCGGGTTCCTCGGCTCCGGCAAGACCACCCTGCTCAACCACATCCTCACCGCCCAGCACGGCAAGCGCATCGCGGTCATCGAGAACGAGTTCGGGGAGATCGGCATCGACGACGCCCTCGTGGTGGAGGCCGAGGAGGAGATCTTCGAGATGAACAACGGATGCATCTGCTGCACCGTCCGCGGCGACCTGATCCGCATCCTCGGCAACCTCATGAAGCGCAAAGATCGTTTCGACCAGATCGTGATCGAGACCACCGGCCTCGCCGACCCTGCTCCGGTGGCGCAGACCTTCTTCGTCGACCCCGAGATCTCCGAACAGCTCCGGCTCGACGCCATCGTCACCGTCGTCGACGCGAAGCACCTGCTACCCCACCTCGACGAGCACAAGCCCGAAGGCATCGAGAACGAAGCCGTCGAGCAACTCGCGTTCGCCGACCGGGTGGTGCTCAACAAGACCGACCTCGTCGACGAGGCACACCTCGCCGAGGTCGAGCGCCGCATCCGCGAGGTGAACGGCCTGGCACCGATCATCCGGACCACCTTCGGCAATGTCGACCTCGATCGCATCCTCGACGTCGGAGCGTTCGACCTCACGCGCGTCCTGGCCGACGATCCGGAGTTCCTCGACCCGGACGCTGAGCACCAGCACGATCAGTCGGTCACGAGTGTCGGCATCGAGGTGCGGGGCGACCTCGACATCGACCGCGTGAACTCCTGGATCAGCACGCTGCTGCGCGAGCACGGCACCGACATCTTCCGTTCGAAGGGGATCCTGTCGATTGCAGACCTGCCGAACCGCTATGTCTTCCAGGGTGTCCACATGCTGCTCGACGGGGCTCCGGACCGCCCGTGGCGGGCGGACGAGGAGCGGGTCAACCGACTGGTGTTCATCGGCCGCAACCTCGACCGCGAGGCGCTCGAACACGACTTCCGCGCATGTCTGGCGTGACGCTCACCGACCACGTCTGGCGCACCGAGCTCGACGACCACATCAGCTGCATCGCCCCGGCGCCGAGCGGCGACGTGGTCGCGATCGGCTCGATGTCCGGCCAGGTCGTCGTCGTCGATGCGGCCTCCGGCGTGATCCGCGCCCGGCTGGACGAGCACGTCGGCGGCACGCTCGCTCTCGCCTGGTCCCCCGATGGCTCGAGGCTCGCCACGGGCGGTCAGGACGGCATGGTGCGGATGTTCACGTCCGACCGCCGGCGCTGCGCCGAACATCACCTCGGCGCATGGGTCGCTCATCTGGCCTGGTCGAAGATCCACGGCCTGGCAGCAGCCGCGGGCCGCTCGTGCACGCTGATCGATGCCGAAGGTGGCCGGGTGCACACCTTCCCCGCAGCGTCGTCGACGATCACCGCAGTCGTCTGGGCACCGAACGCGACCCGGCTCGGCACCGCCTCGTACGGGGGCGTGACCTGGTTCGACTGTGACCGGCTTCCCGTCGACACGGCAGCCCGGCGCTTCGACTTCCGAGGGTCCCCGCTGTCGTTGCTCCTCTCGCCCGACGGACGGTGGGCCTGCGCCGGCTACCAAGACGCAAGCATCCACATCTGGCCGCTGTGGTCGGGTGACGACCTGGCGATGTCCGGCTACCCCGCGAAGATCGAGCACCTGGGATTCCGGTCCGATGGCCACTGGATGGCCTCTGCCTGCCTCGAGGAACTGACGGTGTGGGATTTCTCCGGCAAGGGCCCGAAGGGGCGCCGGCCGGCCGCCGGCCTCGACCACAAGGGACGGATCACGTGGCTCGGCTGGCAACCTGGCGGCACCGCCTTGGCAACGGGAGGGCAGGATGGCGCGCTCGTGCTGTGGCCGTCGCCCTCGTCGACGCGCAAGGCGCTCGAGCCGCTCACGGTGCTCCAAGGGTCCAGTCCAGTGGCGTGCGGAGCCTGGCTTCCGGACGGCTCGGCACTGCTCACCGGTCGTCACGACGGCACGGTGGAGCATCGACGAACCGCCTGACACGCTCGACGTCATGACGCCCGTGGAGCATCGCGCCCCTCACGGCGGCGCGAGGTTGCAGGCGATGTCGAGGACCTGCTGGTGGCTGTACTCCCCGCGACCCAGGCGGCGCGCCGCTGGCACGACCGTGCGCGTCACCGTGTCGACCACGGCCTCGGACTCACCCACGCGCACCCGAACCCGCCCGTCGATCAGCAGGGTCAGGCGGTGCGTGACTGCACCCGAGCAGTCGATCAACTCGACGGCATCGAGGTAGCGCTCGAGGCTCACGCTCGGGCTCGCAGCAGCACAGGCTCAGGCTCGTGCGGCGCGTGACGATCGAACAGGTGAGGCTCCAACTCGCCGGGCACCGGCAGCGGCGCGCCGGCGGCGAGCCACCGACACAGGTCGGCAACGACAGCTCGATCGAGCACACGACCGAACCAGAGCGAGACCCCACTGCCGGGTCGGACCACGACGACATTCGAGTGTGCGCACTGGTCGACGCAGTCGACGATCCGAACGTGGGCCACCTCGGCGAGTGCAGCCACCTGGGCGTCATGGTCGACGTCGGGGTGCTTTCGGCTGGTGCCACAACAGCAACCACGGCACACAAGGGCACGGGCAGGCATGACTCGATCCTACCATGGATAGGTATCATTCCTATTCCTGGCGAATGGTCGCCTCTCGACTGCTCACCGCAGGGCCCTCGCCGCCCACGCCACCCGCTGCACGACCGTGGCCGCGACGAGGATGGCCATCACCCAGCACACCACCTGCGCACCACCGGGCCAGGCCAGCATCACGGCGAACAGCACGATCGTCTCGGCGCCTTCGACGAGACCGACCGGCATGTGCACCGTGGTCGACGATGCCCGCTCGCCGGAGCCGGCAGCACGCGTGGCGGTGATCGCCGACAGCAGCGCCCAGGACATGACGTTCACGTAGAACGACGCGAGCAACACCGCACAGGCCACCCACGCACTGCGCTCGTCCTGTGCAGCGGCGACGCCGAGCGGCACCGCGATGTAACCGACGGCGTCGGCCATCAGATCGAGGTAGCCGCCGAGATCGCTCTGGCGACCACGGCGCCTGGCCACTGCCCCATCGAGGCCGTCGCACGCTCGACCGGCCAGCCACACGGCGAGCGCCCACCACCGCCACCCACCGGCAGCGAGGAGGCCTGCGGCCACGCCGCCGACCAAGGACACCGCGGTCAGCCGGCCCGGCGTGACCGCCGATGGCAGACGCGCCACGAATGGCGCGACGATACGGTCCTTCTTCGCCCGCAGCCGATGGTCGATCACCGCACCACCATGGCACGCTGTGGTGACGTCGTCTGCCACCATGACGACGACGACGATCCGACCACGGGAGACCCGACATGGCTCGCAGTGACGACCGCGCCACGAGGCTGCGCATCGGCGACCCGGTGCCCGACGTCGACCTGGTCGATCATCTCGGTGACCCGTGGTTGCTGAGCCAGCGCCGGGGCCGTCCCGTGGTGCTCGTGTTGCACCGCCATCTCGCTTGACTGCCCTGCCAGGAGCATGTGCTCGCCGTGCGCGAGCACCTCGCCCGCTTCGGTGATGCCGAGATCGTCGTCGTCACCTTCGCCGAACCTGCTCGGTTGGCCGCCCACCGCGCCCACCTCGACGTGCCGTTCACCTTCGTCACCGATACGACACGTCAGCTGTACCGCCTGCTCGGCGCCGAGCGCGGCACGCGGCGACGGGTGTGGTCGCCAGGCACACTGCGGATGTACGGCCGGCTGATCCGCTCGGGCCGCCGCCTGCAGCGACCGACCGAGGACATCTACCAGCTCGGCGCCGATGCGATCGTCGGCCGTGACGGCCGGCTGCGCTACCTGTCACTGCCCGCGTCCCCCGATGCGCGGCCACCGGTCGACGAGCTGATCGCAGCACTCGACTGACGCAGAGCCGGCTCAAGCCCTCCCACTGATCGTCCGATGAAGGGACATGGACGCATCGACCTGGTTCGTCGCGGCAGCCGTCACGGGCATCGCCTGCACCCTTTGCTCCGCGTTCGTGGTTCTGGTCGGATGGCGCCGACGCATCGCGGACGTCGCCATCGTCGGTGTTGCGTTGTTCGTCTGGTCCGCACTCATGGCGCGCGCCGCGGTGAGTGGGACGGACTGGCCGTGGACCGGCTGGATGGGCTCCGCTCGGCCCGACATGGTGGCCGGCCTCATGGCGGTCCCTGGCGGCGCGATCGTGGCGCTCCCACTGCTCACCACCCACGACATCGGCATCCGGCTGCGACGGCACTGGCGTGGATGGACAGCCTCGACGCTGGCCATCACCATGGCGCTGATCGTGTTCGTCCTGGGCGACATGGGGCCACCGTCCCGACCTGTCGCGGTGGCCGCCACCGTGGTTGCCGCACTGGGGTATGTCGCCCTCGTCCGACGACAGGTCCACCTCGCCCGAGTGTCGCAACGGCGTTCCGGCACCGTTGCCGTCGTGGGACTGGCGGTCCTCGTGGGATCGGCGCTCGCGGGGCCGTGGGTCACCCCGGGCAGTCCGGTGTCGTGGGTCCTGGTCGCGCTCGACAACCTCGGCCTTCTCGTCGCCTCGGCAGCACTGGTCCACGGGTACCGGACCGGACGTGACGTCGCTGCGTTGCTCGCGCCTCTCGTCGACCACGACCCGTTGAGAGCGCTCGACGTCGTCCTAGCCCCCGAGGTGAACGCGTTCGTCGCCGCCCTCGACCACAAGGATCCGGTCACTCGTGAGCATGTGGTGCGCACGGCCGAGCTCGCGCTGCTGGCGTCGCTCGAGGCAGGCATGTCCGCCCGCACAGCGCGCGATGTCGCTCTGGGCGCGATGCTCCACGACATCGGCAAGCTCGTCGTGCCGAGCGAGATCATCGGCAAGCCCTCGGCGCTGACCGACGCCGAGTACGCCGTGATCCGCACCCACCCCGAACAGGGTGAGCGGTTGCTCGAGGCGGCGCCGAGCCTCGCCGGCGCGGCGCGCTTCGTGCGCTGGCACCACGAGCGTCACGACGGCGGCGGCTATCCCGACGGCCTCGCCCATCCGGCGCTGCCGTTCGAGGTGGCGTTGGTGAGCGCCGCCGATGCGTGGGACGCGATGACGAACACCCGCCAGTACCGGACCGGGATGGACCGGGCACGCGCGACAGAGGTGTTGCGCGACGGGGCAGGCCGACAGTGGCATCCGCAGGCCGTCGAGTACGTGCTCCGCGCAGCTGCGCGCCAGGCGCAACAGCGACACGGACGAGAGGTGTTCGCTACGGCTCGCCCCGTGTCACCGTCAACCGCGGCACCGTCACCGGCGAATGGCGCGCCGACGGAGGTCGAAGTGGATCTCGAGTGTGTCGGCGACCATGATCTGGTCGCGACCGAGTCGCCCTGATCACCATCCGCGAGCGGCGAACCCGGAGGCGTGACGTTCGCCGCCGGGTCGAGACCGTGTTGGCGGTCGGGGTCGCCCGTTCCGACGCCGACGCACATGCGAGTCGTGGTGTCAGGGTGCGGATCGTCGGACATCAGGGTGTGATCAGCGGGCAGTGCGGTGTCGCGGACGCGGTGCTGTTGAACGAGATCTTGGACCGGCTCACCGACGACCGTGGGGTGGTCACCCACCTCGGACGCACATCACGACTCTTCCGTGGCAGCGCGAAAGACGCCGCGATCCTGGGTGACCGCACCTGCGCCTGGGTCGGCTGCGACCTGCCCACCCAGCACTGCCAGACCGACCACAGCGTCC
>DAINND010000103.1:0-9544 GCA_036736065.1 Ilumatobacteraceae bacterium | reverse complement strand
GACCACCGTCGACCTCGTCGAGTTCAGCACCGTCGCCATCATCGCCACCGACGCCCCCGAGAGCCGGCTGATCGCCGAGATCTACGCCCAGTGGCTCGAGTCGCAGAACTACCGGGTGGGCCGCAAGGACCCCGTCGCCGATCGAGCCGAGGTCTACGCCCGGGTCGCCGACGGCCGGGCCGACCTCACCCCCGCGCTCACCGCCACGCTGCTCGAGTTCGTCGCCGACGCCGAGGGCGCCGAGCTCCCCGACGGTGTGCCCGCCGACGCGGCCGAGCAGGTCACCAAGCTCGGCGAGCTGCTGCCCGAGACGCTGCAGGTCTCCGACCCGTCGCCCGTCGACGGCTCCGGTGTGCTGGCCTGCTCCACGTCGGCCGTGGAGGAGTGGTCGCTCGCCACGGTCGAGGACCTCGCGAAGGTCGCCGGCGAGGTGCGCATCGCCGGCCCGGCCGGGTTCGACACCGCCGCGCCCTACGGTCTGGCCGGCTACGGCGAGGCCTACGGCGCCGAGTTCACCACCTTCGTCGAGTCGGCCGACCCGGCCGCCACCGTGGCCGCCGGCGACGCCGACTGCGCCGCCGTGCGCCGCACCGACCCGGCGATCGTGATCGACGGCCTGCTCGTGCTCGAGGAAGAGGCCACGGCCGTGCCGGAGGACGCCTTCGTCTCCCTCGTCCGCGCCGAGAAGGCGTCGTCGGACCTGCTCTTCGTGCTCAGCCAGATCGACGCCGGGCTCACCACCGACGTGGTCCGCGCGCTGCTCGTCAAGGCCACTCGCGACGGAGCGTCCATCGAGACGGTCGCGACGGAGTATCTTGCAACCAGGTCCGGGGGCTGATCCGCAGCTCCCGCTCACATGATCAGGTAGGGAGTCCCTGTGACCATCGTCGTCGACGACCTCACCAAGCGCTATGGCGCGAAGGTGGCGGTCGCCCATCTCTCGTTCACCGTGAACCCGGGTGTGGTGACCGGGTTCCTCGGTCCGAACGGGTCGGGCAAGAGCACATCCATGCGCTGCATGCTCGGCCTCGATCGCCCGCAGTCCGGCACGGCCACCTTCAACGGCAAGCACTTCCGCGACATCGAGCGGCCGCTGCACGAGGTGGGCGCCCTGCTCGACGCCGGCTTCGTGCACCCCGGCCGCAGCGGGCGCAACCACCTGCGCTGGCTCGCCGCCTCGAACGGCATCGGCAAGGGCCGCTGCGACGAGGTGCTCGACATGGTGGGCCTCACCAGCGCCGCCGACAAGCGCGTCGGCGAGTACTCCCTCGGCATGAAGCAGCGCCTCGGCCTGGCCACCGTGCTGCTCGGCGACCCGCAGACGATCATCCTCGACGAGCCGGCCAACGGTCTCGACCCGGAGGGCATCCGCTGGATCCGCGAGATGCTCGTCCACCAGGCCCGCCAGGGCAAGAACGTGCTCGTGTCGAGCCACCTGCTGTCGGAGATGGCGCTCATGGCCGACTCGCTCGTCGTCATCGGCAAGGGCCAGCTCGTCGAGCAGTGCACCGTCGACCAGTTCGTCGCCAAGTACGGCGAGCAGTACGTGCAGGTGTCGAGCCCGCAGGTGGCCACCCTCGCCGAGGCGCTGCGCGCCCAGGGCCGGCGCGTCGAGTACGTCGACGACACCAGCGTCACGGTGCACGGCGTCGACGCTGCGTCGATCGGTGAGCTCGCCGCCGCCCGTGGGGTCACGCTCCACGAGCTGTCCACCCACACGGCCTCGCTCGAGGACGCGTTCATCGAGGCCACGGCAGCGGTCCAGGAGTACAAGGGCGGTACGAAGTGATCGACACACTGCGATCCGAATGGATCAAGCTGCGCACGGTCCGGATGAACTGGGTGCTCGCCATCGCCGCGTTCGCCTTCCCGGTCCTCATCACCACGGCCATGGCGGCGTTCTCCGGTGGCAGCACGGCATCGCTCAACGCCGAGGACGTGTTCAGCCTGCTCACCTTCACCTCGGTGGTCACGGCGATCCTGCTCGGCGTCATCGGCGCCACCACCATCACCGGCGAGTTCGGGTTCAACACGATCCGGCCCACCTTCGCCGCCACACCGCGACGTGGCCGGGTGATCGCCGCCAAGGCGATCATCACCGTGCTCGTCGCCGTCATCGTCGAGGCGCTCGTCATCGCCGTCACCGTCGGCGTCACGAAGGTGGTCGCCGAAGCGCGCGGCAAGACGCTCGACTACAACGCCGTCAGCAACCTGTGGCCGCCGCTGATCGGCCTCGTCGTGCTCGCCGGGATCGTGTCGCTGCTCGGCCTGGGCCTCGGCCTGATCATCCGCAGCACGCCGGCCGCGGTGGCCGTGCTCATCCTGTGGCTGCTCATCGTCGAGAACATCATCACGCTGGTGCTCGCCGGGTTCGGCATCGACAACGCGGGCAAGTGGATGCCGTACACGGCGGGCGTCAACCTCGGCAACCCCAACCCGGGTGACGCATCGCTCGGCCGGTTGGCCAGCGGGCTCTACTTCGGTGGGGTGACGATGATCGTGGTGCTCATCGGTGCTGCCATCACCCGTCGCCGCGACGCCTGAGCCGAACGACATCCGACGGCATCGCCGCGACGATCCGTCCACCACACCCATGCGCCAGAGAGGCTCCGCCCCGATGCCATCGCTGCTGCTCCGAGTGCTCGCCGTCGTGGCCCTGATCGTCGCTGCGACGGCGAGTGGCGTCGGCGCGACGCCGCCGCCCGACACGACGGCTCCGCCCGACACGACGACCCCGCCCACCACGACGCCGCCGCCCACCACGCCGCTGCCGCCCACCACGACGCTGCCGCCGATCGACGACTGGCGCGACGGTGTCGTCGCCGGCTGCCGACCCGGCCAGGAGTTCAGCCGCGTCGACACCGGCGGACGCACGCTCGTCGCGTTCACCTTCGACGACGGCCCCGATCGACAGTGGACCGCGCCGATCATGCGCGCCTTCGAACAGCGTGGCGCGCGGGCCACGTTCTTCGTCGTCGGCTCGATGGTCCGCAACGCGCCGGAGGTGCTGCGCTCGGCGATCGATCGAGGCTTCGAGATCGGCGGCCACTCGATGACCCACTCGTACGTCCCGTCACGGATCGCCTCGGAGATCCGGCCGCTCAACGACATCCTCTGGCGGCAGTTCGGGGTGCGCACCCCGTTCTTCCGCGCACCCGGCCTCACCCCGGGCTCGCCGATCCGTGCAGCAGCACGCACTGCCCGGATGTGCATCGTGGGCACCAACATCCTGAGCGTCGACGACCGCTCGCCGCGGCACTCGCCCGCACGGCTGTGCACCACGGTGACGCGCGGGCGTCGGCCCGGCTCGATCGTGCTGCTGCGCGACGGCGGCAACCACCGCCAGACGGCCGAGGCCGTGCCGTGCATGCTCGACGCGGCCATCTCGCGCGGCTACCGGATCGTCACCCTCGCCGAGCTGCTCGCTGCGGGGCCGGTCGTGCGCTGGTGAGACCCGACTAGGTTCTCCACCGGGAGCCACCGGGAGGGGACGATGACGGGCTACATCGGGCGCACAGCGTCGGAATCGACACCGTGGTGGGACGAGCCACCCACCGCGCCACCGGGTGCACCGAACATCGTCTACATCGTCTTCGACGACACCGGCTTCGCCGACTTCGGCTGCTTCGGCAGCGAGATCCACACACCCACCGTCGACCGCCTCGCCGCCGGCGGGCTGCGCTACACCAACTTCCACACGCCGGCGCTGTGCTCGCCCAGCCGGGCTGCGCTGCTGACCGGCCGCAACCACCACTCGGTGGGCATGGCCCAGCTGTCGAACTGGGACAACGGCTTCCCCGGCTCGCGCGGCCGTATCGCGACGAGCGCCGGCACGATCGGCGAGATGCTGCGCCCCCACGGCTACAACACCTTCGCCGTCGGCAAGTGGCACCTCACCCCGATGAGCGAGACCGGCCCGGCCGGCCCGTTCGACCAGTGGCCCACCCAACGCGGCTTCGACCGCTACTACGGCTTCATGGACGGCGCGACCAACCAGTGGGAGCCGGTCCTCCACGCCGACAACCATCCGGTCGGGTTCCCCGACGACCCGGACTACCACCTCACGGTCGACCTCGTCGACCAGGCCATCTCGTTGATCACCAACCAGCAGGTCGCCGGCCACGGCAAGCCGTTCTTCTGCTACCTCGCCCTCGGCGCCAACCACTCACCCCACCACGTGCCCCAGGAGTACATCGACCGCTACCTGCCCGTGTTCGCGAAGGGCTGGGACGTCACCCGCGCCGAACGTCACGCCCGCCAGCTCGAGATGGGCGTCATCCCGGCCGGCACCGACCTGCCACCGCGCAACCCCGACGTGCGCCCGTGGGACGAGCTGAGCGCCGACGCGCAGGCCTTCGCCGTGCAGCTGCAGGCCGCCTACGCCGGCATGCTCCACCACACCGACGAGCAGCTCGGCCGCCTCGTGGCCCAGCTCGAACGGCTGGGCATCTTCGACAACACGCTCATCGTGCTGATGAGCGACAACGGCGCCAGCCAGGAGGGCTCACCGGTCGGCACCCTGCACCAGGGCCGCTACTTCGAGCGCGCGCCGATCACCCTCGAGCAGAACATCGACCATCTCGCCGAGATCGGCCAGACCCAGTGGTTCAACAACTACCCGCTCGGCTGGGCGATGGCCAGCAACACCCCGCTCAAGTGGTACAAGCAGAACACCCACGGCGGTGGCGTGCGCGACCCGCTGGTCATGCACTGGCCGCGCGGCCTGGCCGCCGAGGGCGCCGAACCGGGCGGCATCCGCCACCAGTTCTGCTACGTCAACGACATCACCCCCACCGTCCTCGACCTGCTCGGCGTCGAGCCGCCCGCGTCGGTCAACGGCGTCACCCAGCAGCCGATCGAGGGCACCAGCCTGCGCGCCACCTTCGCCGCTGCCGACGTGGCGACCCCGAAGCGCACGCAGTACTTCGAGATGCTCGGCCACCGCGGCATCGTCCACGACGGCTGGAAGGCCGTCACCCGCCACCAGCCCGGGGCCAGCTTCGACGACGACGTGTGGGAGCTCTACCACCTCGACGCGGACTTCTCCGAGGCCCACGACCTCGCCGCCGCCGAGCCCGAGCGGTTGCGGTCGATGATCGAACGGTGGTGGGTGGAAGCCGGCCGCTACCAGGTGCTGCCCATCGACGAGCGCGGCGGCGGCACCCACCGCCGCCACAAGCCCGTGCCCATGCACTGGCGCTTCCTGCCCGGTGTGGAGCGCCTGCCCACCGACGCCGCACCGGCCATCGCCGGGCGCAGCTACACCATCACCGCCGAGATCGAGCTGCCCACGACAGGCCCCGACGGGAGCCCGGCCGGGCCCGGTGAGGGCGTGATCATCGCCCACGGCGACCGCTGGAGCGGCTACACGCTCTACCTGCGCGACGGCCGACCGGTGCACGACTACCACTTCCCGATGGAGCACACCGTGCTGGCGGCGCCCGATCCGCTCGGGCCCGGTCGGCACACGCTCCGCTACGAGTTCCTGCGCACCGGGCGCATCGACGGTGTGTGCCGTCTGCTCGTCGACGGCGTCGAGGTGGCGGCGGCCGTGATCCCGCGGATCATCCGCGGCTTCATGCCCTTCGAGGGCCTCGACATCGGCGCCGACCTCGGCTCACCCGTCGGCGACTACACGTCACCGTTCCGGTTCACGGGCACCATCCACGAGGTGGTGGTCGAGCTCCTCACGCCACCGGGGCGGGGCCAGGCCGCAGCCGCGGCCGAGGTGGCTGCCGGCACCCAGTAGCGGCGCCGTCAGCCGGCGAGCCAGGCGCGGGTGCGGGCGAACGCGTCGGCCGCGTCGTCAGGGCGGTGCGCCGGACGCGACGCATCGTGGGCGAAGCCGTGCTCGGCGTCGGGGTACTGCACCACGTGCACACCGGCCGCGGCCAGGGCCTGCACATCGGCCGGTGGCGTGTAGGTGTCGCGGTCACCGATGATCGCCAGCACCCGGTCGGGATGGCCGGCTGCGAGATGGGCGAGCGGCTCACCCTGCACCGGGCTCTGCCACGCCTCGGGCACGCGGATCATCCCGTAGAAGCTGGCGATGCGCGCGAAGCGATCGGCGCGGCTGGCCTTGTGGCAGTACATCCCGCCCATGCAGAACCCGATCAGGCCCACCCGGTCGGGCCCGCCGGCATCGGTCACCGCGGCCGACACCACGTCGGCCGCCTCGAGCAGGTCGCGCAGGTTGTCGTCGTCGGCCACGCCGGGCACGGCGGCGAACCGCTCGGCCACGTCGGCGCCGAGCTCACGGCCCGGGAACGGCTCGACCGCGCACACCACCATGTTCCACTCGTCGGCCAGCCGGGCGACGAGGTCATCGAACAACGGTCGCAGCCCGAAGATGTCCGGAGCGACGACGAGGCCCATCGTCGGGACCGTGCCCGCAGGCTGGGCGAGCTCGGCCGGGGTGCCACTCGGCAAGGTGATCCGCATGGCCCGCAGGCTACTCGCGGCTCCGGGCCGGGTCAGCGGGAGCGGATCTCGAGGCTCTGGCGCTTGATGATCGTGTAGCGACGGTCGTGCTGCTCGATCCAGCCGAGGCGGATGAAGCTGGCGATCGCCTTGTTGACCCGCTCACGCGACGCGCCCACCATGCCGGCGAGCTCTTCCTGGGTGACGGGCAAGGTGAACTCGTCGGCGCCTTCGGACAGCTCGAGCAGCCGCTTCGCGGTGCGACCGGTCACGTCGAGGAACACGCTGTCGGCGAGCACCTCGTCCATCACCCGCAGGCGCTGGGCGCGCAGACTCGTGCCGCCCCCCAGCGCCGCCGGCTCGGCCTGCAGCTCGGCGAGCACGGCCGGGTAGGGCACGACGAGCACCTTCGACGGCTCGAGCGCCCGGGCCATCGCCGAACGGGTGCCGCTGTCGAGCATCGCCATCTCGCCGAACAGGTCGCCCGGCTCCATGAGCGACACCACGGTCTCGCGGTGGTCGAACTCGTTGACCATCACGATGGCGAGACGGCCGCTCACGACGAGGAACAGGGTGTCGGCGGCGTCGCCCTCGCGGAACAGCACGTCACCGCGCACCAGTGGCTGCTCACGGCCGGCCGCAGCCACGCGGGCGACCACCTCGGGTGAGGCGTCAGCGAAGAACTCGGTTGCTGCGAGCACGGCCTCATGACCCATTGCGTCAAGACCGTACTACCCTCGACCCCGATGTCCCTCGCCGAGAACGAGATTGTCTGGACGATCGTGGTCGCCGGTGGCAGTGGCACGCGTTTCGGGCGTCCGAAGCAGTACGAACCGATCGCCGGGATGCGCGTGCTCGCCCGCAGCGTGGCCACCGCGGCCCGTGCCGGCGCCGGGGTGGTGGTGGTCGTCCCGGCCGCCGACGTGACCCGCGAGGCACCCGTCCACGCCCCGCACCCGGTGGTGGCCGGCGGCGCGACACGCAGCGAGGCGGTGCGCGCCGGGCTGGCGACGGTGCCCGCCGACGCCACGGTGATCTGCGTCCACGACGCCGCTCGACCGCTCGCCAGCGAGCACCTCTACCGTGCCGTGGTGGCCGCCGGCGCGGCCGGCGCCGACGGCGCGGTGCCCGGTCTGGCGGTGACCGACACGATCAAGGTCGTCGACCACGCCGGCACCGTCACCGCCACACCCGACCGGGCGTCGCTGCGAGCCGTGCAGACACCGCAGGCCTTCCGCGCCGAGCAGCTACGCGCCGCGCACGCCGCAGGCGGCGAGGGCACCGACGACGCCGCGCTCGTCGAGGCGCTCGGGGCGATCGTCGTGGTGGTCGACGGCGACGGCGACAACCGCAAGATCACCCACACCGCCGACCTCGACTGGGCGCGTGCCCTGCTGCAGTCGCCCGAGGTGGCGGGAACGGCAGGGGCCGACGGCCGGCCCGGCCCGAACGACCAGGGGGAGTGGTGATGGCCGTCCGGGTCGGGCAGGGGTTCGACATCCACCGCTTCAGCGACGACCCCGAACGCCGGCTCGTGCTCGGCGGGGTCGAGTTCGTCGGCGCCCGCGGCCTGGTCGGCCACAGCGACGCCGACGTCATCGCCCACGCAGCTGCCGACGCGCTGCTCGGCGCGGCCGGCCTCGGCGACATCGGCCAGCACTTCCCCGACACCGACCCGCGCTGGGCCGGCGTCGACTCGCTGCTGCTGCTCACCGAGGTGGCGCGCATGGTGCGCGCCGAGGGCTGGCAGATCGGCAACGTCGACTGCTCGGTGGTGTGCGAGGAGCCCAAGCTCGCCCCGCACCGCGACGAGATGCAGCGCCGCCTGTCGGCCGCCGCCGGGGCGCCCATCACGGTGAAGGGCCGCCGCGCCGAGGGCCTCGGTGCGCTCGGCCGACGCGAAGGCATCGCCTGCTGGAGCGTCGCAGTGATCGAACGAACGGAGACGTCATCGTGAAACCGGCCAAGGGCAAAGGTCGCAGCACCAAGGCGCCGCGCCCGGCGGCCGGCAAGGCCCCGGCGCGGGCGGCAGGCGCGGGCGGCGGCACCGGCCGTGGCGCCGGGTCGGGCCGTGGCGCATCCGGCGGGTCGGGTCGGTCCGGCGCCAAGGGCACGCACAAGGCGACCGGGTCGACGCAGTTCTCCTCGCGTGGCGCGGCGCGCACCGGCAAGGTGTCGCCCACCGGCGCGCCGGCGCGCACCCCCACCAAGACCCTGGGCGGCGAGCAGGTCGAGGGGCGCCAGGCCGTGCGCGAGCTGCTGCTCGCCGGGCGTCGCCGCGTCCGTGAGATCTGGGTCGCGAGCGACCTCGAGGACAGCGACGTGGTCGAGGACATCGTCGAGATCGCCCGCCACGAGCGGGTGCCGCTCCAGTACGTCAACCGCAAACGGCTCGAGGCCGCGGCGCGCAGCGAGGCCCCACAGGGCGTGATCGCCTATGCCGACGGGGTTCCCGAGGCCGACATCGGCGCGTTCGTACGGCGCCGGCCCGGCCAGGCTCCGCCGTTCCTGGTGGCCGTCGACGGGGTCACCGATCCGGGCAACCTCGGCGCGCTGCTGCGCAGCTGCGAAGGCGCCGGTGTCGATGGGGTGATCCTGCCCCGCCACCGCGCCGTGCACGTCACGCCCACCGTGGCCAAGGCCGCAGCCGGCGCCGTGGAGCACGTGCCGATGGCGATGGTCGGCGGCCTGCCCACGACGCTGCGCCAGCTGAAGGACGCCGGCATCTGGGTGGTCGGCCTCGCCGACGACTCCGACCGCGAGCTGTTCGACATCGGCGACCTGGCCGCCGAGGGCATCTGCCTCGTGATGGGCGCCGAGGGCAGTGGGCTGAGCAGGCTGGTGCGCGAACGCTGCGACATGATCGTCAGCATCCCGATGCGCGGCCGCCTGAGCAGCCTCAACGTCTCGGCCGCCGCCGCGCTCGCCACCTACGAAGTGGTGCGCGCGCGACGGCGACCGCGCTGACCCGAGGTCGGGCGCTCGTTCCCCGCCGGGAAGATCCTCTGCGGGTTCGGTCGTGTCGAGTTAGGGCCCGGGTGCGGCCGCAACTCGACATGGGTGCGCAGCGCTGGATCGGTAGTGTCGAGTTCGGGACAGGGTGCGGCCGCGCCACGACATGCGC
>DAINND010000102.1:0-9614 GCA_036736065.1 Ilumatobacteraceae bacterium | reverse complement strand
ACGGTGCGAGAGGGCGTGCTTCTCCGTGTCGCGCATCTCGGAGAACGTGCGGCCGTCGCCGTCGTCGGTGATGAACAACGGGGCGAAGCCGAACCCGCGGTCGCCGCACTCGCCCGGGGCGATGGTGCCCGGGCACACCCCGCGGACGACGAGCTCGCGCCCGTCGGGCCAGCGGACGAGCACGACGGTGATGAAGTCGGCCCTCCGGTCGGCCACACCGTCGAGGGTCGCGAGCAGCTTGGCCCGGTTCTCGGCATAGGTGGCCTGTGGGCCGGCGTAGTAGGCGGTGTCGACGCCGGGCTCACCGCCGAGCGCGGCGACGAACAGCCCGGTGTCGTCGGCAACGGCCGGCAGGCCCGTGGCCCGACAGACCGCATCGGCTTTCAGCCGGGCGTTGCCCTCGAGCGTCCCGGCGTCCTCCACGACGTCCGGCACGTGGTCGGGTCGGGGCCGCAGCGCCACCAGGCCGTCGAGGATCGCCGCGATCTCGGCGACCTTGTGCGGGTTGGCGGTCGCGCAGACGAGGGTCTCGACCGCACCGTCGAGCGGGCTCATTTCTTCCGGGTGAGCAGCGCCCTCGGCGTGGGCGGCTCGCTGACGAGGAGCGCCTGCAGGTCCATGATCTCGCCGAGGCCACCCGCCGCCAGCTCGAGCAGGCTGTCGAGCTCGCCGCGGCTGAAGGCCACGCCGTCGGCTGTGCCCTGCACGTCGTCGAACCGCGGCTCGCGGGCGGCGTCGCCGGGTCGGCCGAGCATCACGACGTTCATGTCGACCTCGGCGCGCGAGTCCTCGACGTAGGGCAGGTCGAGCACCGGCGCCCCATCGACGATCCCGACACTGATCGCAGCGCAGAACGAGTGCAGCGGGTGGGTGTTGATCGCCCGGTTCTGGACGAGCCGGGTGAGGGCGTCGTGCAGCGCCAGGTAGCCGCCGCAGATGCTCGCCGTGCGCGTGCCGCCATCGGCCTGCAGCACGTCGCAGTCGACCACGACCTGGCGCTCGCCGAGCAGGCGCATGTCGCACGCAGCCCGCAGCGACCGGCCGATGAGGCGCTGGATCTCCACCGTGCGCCCGCTCTGCTTGCCCTTGGCCGCCTCGCGCTCGACACGCTCGGGCGACGAGCCCGGCAGCATCGAGTACTCCGCAGTGACCCAACCGGTGCCGGTGCCCTTCATCCACCGCGGCACGTCCTCGTCGATCGACGCCGTGCACAGCACACGGGTCCGGCCGAAGCTCACGAGCACGCTGCCGGCAGCCATCTCGGTGTAGTCGCGCTCGAACGCGATCGGACGCAGTTCCGCAGCGGCGCGGCCGTCTGGACGGGGCATCAGGGCTCCTCGGTGTGATGAGCCGGATCGTGGTGAGCCGGCTCGGCATGGGAAGTGTCGCGCAGGCGGCCGATCCGCCAGCCTTCGGCGTCGCGCAGCTCGGGGCCGAGCAGGCGCCGGCCGAGGTCGGCGAACCAGGTGACGTCACCGCTCGACAGGAACCGGTGCACCGCAGGCTCACGCGCCGCATCGGCCTCACTGCGCAGCAGCCCCAGGCGGTGCAGCTCGGCGCGGGCAGCGAATGCGGTCTCGTCCGCGCTCGACACCAGCGTGACCTCCGGGCCCATGACCTCGCCGATCACCCGGGCGAGGTAGGGGTAGTGGGTGCAGCCGAGCAGCAGCGCGTCGACATCGGCCTGGGCGACCGGGGCGAGCAGGCGTTCGGCGAGGATGCGCACCTCCTCGCCACTGGTCTGGCCGCGCTCGACGAACTCGACGAACCCGGGGCAGGCGGCTGCGGTCAGCTCGACGTGGGCGTCGAGCGCGGCGACGGCACGCTCGTAGGCGCCCGATCCGATCGTGCCCACGGTGCCGATCACGCCGATCCGGCCGCTGCGCGTCGTGCTGACCAGCGCTCGCGCGCCGGGCTCGACCACGTCGATCACCGGGACGGGCAACTCGGCGCGGAGCACGTCGAGCGCAGCGGCCGAGGCGGTGTTGCAGGCGACGACGATCGCCTTGGCATCGTGCTCGTCGACCAGGCTGTGGGCCAGCTCCAGCGCGAACCCGCGCACCTCGGACATGGGCCGGGGCCCGTAGGGGTAGCGGCCGGTGTCGCCGATGTACACCAGGTGCTCGTACGGGAGCAGGTCGATGAGCGCCCGGGCCACCGTGAGGCCTCCGAAGCCGCTGTCGAACATCCCGATCGGTCGATCCATACCGCCCGACACGCTACGACCTGAGCTGCCCTCCCGATGTGACGGCCCGATGTGACGGCCCGGAGCGACGTCCCGGCACGCAAGAGTGGAACTGCCGACGAGGCGCCAGCCGTTCGGCTGAGGGGCCGGGGGCCGGTCAGAAGTAGATGATCTTCTCGGCCTTGCTCTCGGCCTCGTCGAGGTCGTCGGTGTAGGCCCCGGTGGAGAGGTACTTCCAGCCACCGTCGCACACGATGAACACGATGGTGCCCTCGTCGATCTCGCTGGCCACCTTCGCCGCGCCGGCCAGCGCCGCGCCGGCCGAGATACCCGAGAAGATGCCGCACTCGCGCACCAGACGGCGGGTCCACTCGATGCTCTCGCGGGGACGCACCACGCGCTTGCGATCGAGCAGGTCGAAGCCGTACCACTGCTCGAACACGGGCGGGATGTAGCCGTCGTCGAGGTTGCGCAGGCCCTCCACCCCCTCGCCGAGCGGCGGCTCGACGGCGATCACCTTCACATCCGGCTTGTGCTCTTTCAGGTACCGGCCCGTGCCCATGAGCGTGCCGCTGGTGCCGAGGCCAGCCACGAAGTGGGGCACCTCCGGGCAGTCGCGGAGGATCTCGGGGCCGGTGCCCTCGTAGTGCGCGGTGGGGTTGGCGTCGTTGCCGTACTGGTAGAGGAAGCACCACTCGGGGTGCGCAGCCGCCATCTCCTGGGCCCGGCGCACCGCGCCGTTGCTGCCTTCTTCGCCCGGGGTGAGGATGAGTTCGGCGCCGAACACCTCGCGCATCTGACGCCGCTCGATCGACACGCTGGTGGGCATGAGGATCTTGATCGGATAGCCCTTCATCTGGGCGATCGCGGCCAGGGCGATGCCGGTGTTGCCCGACGACGGCTCGATGATGGTCTGCCCGGGAAGGAGGCGGCCGTCCTTCTCGGCCTGCTCGATCATCGACTTGGCGATGCGGTCCTTCACCGACCCGAAGGGGTTCTGGTTCTCGAGCTTGGCGATGATGCGCACGTTCGGGTTCGGCGACAGCTGGCTGACGTCGACCATCGGCGTGTTGCCGATCAACTCGAGCACGCTTGTTGCAGGCACCATGACGACCTCCTCCGACCGGGTCAACCGGCCCGGAACGATCCGAATTCCCAGTGGCCCGAGAAATCAGATCGAGTTAGTCGACATTGTACCCCAGCCCAGCCGGCTCAGGCCACGGCAACAGGCTCTTCGTCGATCGTCCCGTCGACGATGCGGTAGCTGCGCGTCTCGGGGGCCTCGCGCTTGAAGCTGACGATCACGTAGTGCCAAGCGGGGTCGGGGGCCTGGGCCACGTCCGTGGGGCTCGGGTAGGGCTCGCTGTGGGTGTGGCTGTGCACGACCCCGATCACCTCGAGCCCCTCGTCCTCGGCGGCCATCTCGGTGCGCAGGTGCACCTTCGGGTCGATCGTGTAGACCTTGGCCGACGCGGCCAGGTTGGGGCTCGGGACGAACCGCACGACCCGCTGGCCACGGCCGACGAGCAGCCCACACGCCTCGAGCGGGTAGCCGTCGTAGAGGTGGCCGATCATCTGGGCGAAGGCCTGGGCGGGGAACACGAGAGGCGGTCGCTGCACGCCACCGAGGGTACCGGCCACAGGGTGGGCAGCCGGTTATCGTCGACCCGCTGTGCTGACCGCCACCCTGCTCGCCCTGGGCGCCGCCGTGCTGCATGCCGGGTGGAACCTGGCGGTGAAGCAGAGCGGAGACCGGTTCATCGCCCTCTGGGGGCAGTTCAGCGTCGCAGGCGCGATCTCACTCGTGCTGCTCGTGGCCGTCGGTGGGATGCCGGCCGAGGCCTGGACCTGGGCGGCGCTGTCGGGGCTGATCCACGTCCCCTACGCGTGGTTCCTCGCCCGCGCCTACGACCACGGCGACTTCTCCCTCGTCTACCCCATGGCTCGTGGCGGCGGCGCGCTGCTCGCGGCGATCGGCGGGGTGCTCCTCCTCGACGACGACCTCGGCTGGGCCCGCCTGCTGGCGGTCGTGATGGTGGCGGCCGGGCTGTTCCTGCTCGCCGGCCCGGTGCGCGGCCCGGAGGTCGTGGCCGCGCTCGCCGTGGCGGTGACGATCGGCGCCTATTCGGTGATCGACGCAAAGGGCATCCGCACCGCCGACACTGCCGCCTACACCCTGGCCTCGTTCACCGGCACCGGCACGGCGCTCACCGTCTTCGCCCTGGCGACCGGCCGTCGGCCCCAGATGGTGCTCGGCATGCGCGCCAACTGGCGGCGCTACACGCTGATCGGCATCGTCTCGTGCGTCACCTACGGGATGGTGCAGTACGCCTGGCGGCTCGCCCCGGTCGGCTACGTCACCGCGATCCGCGAGTCGAGCGTGCTCATCGCCGCCTTCGCCGGCTCGCGCCTGCTCGGTGAGGAGTCGGGGACGCGGCGCACCATCGCGGCGGCGATCGTCCTCGCAGGCCTGATCCTGCTCGTCGCAGCCCGATAGCGTCTGGTGCCCTATGGCACGCGAGCGCACCGGCAAGAAGGTCATCGCCACCAACCGGCGCGCCCGTCACGACTACGCCATCGTCGACGAGCTCGAGGCGGGCATCGTGCTGAGCGGCAGCGAGGTGAAGAGCCTGCGCGAAGGCCATGTGCAGATCGCCGACGCCTACGCGCGCATCATCAACGGCCAGGTCTGGCTCGACGGGATGCACATCCCGCCCTACCAGTTCGCCCACGGTGTGGGCGCCCACGACCCCAACCGGGCACGCAAGCTGCTCCTGCACCGCAGGGAGATCGAACGCATCGCCGCGGAGATCAAGCGCGAGCACCTCACCCTGGTGCCGCTGTCGCTGTACTTCAACGACGGCAGGGTCAAGGTCGAGCTCGGCCTCGGCCGCGGCCGCAAGAAGGCCGACAAGCGCAACGCGATCGCCGAACGCGACAGCCAGCGCGAGATTCAGCGCGCCCTCGGCCGCCAGGCCAAGGGCATGGACTGACGCCGCGCCGGATGATCAGAGCCAGCCGCTGCGCTTGAAGGCGCGGTACATCAAGACGGCGACCACGACCATGCCGCCGACCACGATCGGGTAGGCCGCCCGATTGCCCAGCTCGGGCATGTGCTCGAAGTTCATGCCGTAGATGCCGGCCACCATCGTGGGCACGGCGGCGATGGCCACCCAGGCGCTGATCTTGCGCATGTCCTCGTTCTGCTGCACCGAGATCTGCGCCAGGCTGGCGGTGAGCGCCGCGTCGAGCAGGCCGGACAGCGACTGGCTGCGGGTGACGGCGCGGTCGAGCTGATCGGCAGCCTCGTTGAGGTCGGTCTGCACGTCGGTGGGCAACGTCGGCCCGACGTAGCGGATGAGCCGGGCCAGCGGCTCGTGCAGGGAATCGATCGCCATCAGCAGCTCGCGCACCTCGCGCTTGAGCTGGTAGAGGCGCTGCACGGGTTGGTGCCGGGTCGACGAGAACACGTCGCGCTCGGCTTCGACGGCATCGTTCTCGAACCCGTCGAGGGCGGGGCTGTAGTCGTCGATGACCCGCCCGATGATGGCCGCGGCGACGGCGGCGGGACCATCACGCAGACGGTCGGGGTCGGCCTCGAGACGGGCGCGCAGCTCCGACAGCGGGCTGGCCTGGCCGTGACGGATCGACACCACGGCGCGCCGGCCGACGAGCAGCGTCATCTCACCGAGCACGATCAGCTCCTGCGGGTCGTCGTAGCGGGCGGTGCGCAGCACCATCTGCATCGTCGCCCCCTCGATCTCGAGCACGGGCCGGCTGTGCGGGGCGAGGATCTCGGCCACGGGCACGTCGTCGAGGTCGAGCGCGTCGCAGATCGGCTGCAGCTCGGCCGACGAGGGCATGCGCAGACCGATCCAGACGAACCCCTCCCCCGCTGCGCACCACTGGGCGAGCGATGCCGGAGAGGGGTCGAGCTCGACACGTCGGCCGTCGACGTAGGCGGCGCAGTCCACGATCATGGGTGCAGTGTGCCCCATGGCAGCGCCTAGGTCGCGTACATCGACTCGATCAGGTCGTGGTACTCGCGCTCCACCACGTCGCGGCGCACCTTGAGCGTGGCGGTGAGCTCGTCGTGGTCGATGGTGAGGTCGCGGGGCAGCACCGCGAAGCGCCGGATCGACTCCGCGCGCGACACCGACGCATTCGCCTCGTCGACCACGGTCTGCAGATGGGCGAGCAGCTCCGGGTCGTCGGCCAGCGCGGCAGCCGGGGCCACCGCTCGGCCACGCTCGGCGCACCACCGCCCGAGCGCTTCGTCGTCGAGGGCCACGAGCGCGGCGACGAACGGGCGGCCCTCGCCGACCACCAGCGCCTGGCTCACCAGCACCGACGCCCGCAAGCGGTCCTCCAGTGGCGCCGGGGCCACGTTCTTGCCCGCCGCCGTCACGATCAGTTCCTTCATCCGGCCGGTGATGCGCAGGTAGCCGTCGGCATCGAGCTCGCCGATGTCGCCGGTGCGGAACCAGCCCTCGGTGAGCACCTCGGCGCTCGCCGCCTCGTTGTGCCAGTAGCCGGCGAACACCTGCGGCCCCTTGGCCATGATCTCGCCGTCGGCGGTGATGGCCAGGTCGGTGCCGGCGACCGCCCGGCCGACCGTGCCGGGCTTCCAGGCGCCGGGCCGGTTGATCGTGAGCAGCGGGCTGGTCTCGGTGAGCCCATAGCCCTCGTAGACGTCGAGGCCGATCCCGGCGAAGAAGTGGGTGAGCCGTTCGCCGAGCGGCCCGCCACCGCTGAAGGCGAAGCGCAGCCGCCCCCCGAACGCGGCCCTGATCTTGCCGTAGACGAGCCGGTCGAACACCCAGTGCTGCGCGCCGAGCAGCGGGGGCACCTTGCCGGCGGTGCGGCACTGCGACCACTCGGTCGCCACCTTCGCGGCGCGCTCGAAGATCTTCCCCTTGCCGTCGTCGTGGGCCTTGCGGCGGGCGCCCTCGTACACCTTCTCGAAGATGCGCGGCACGGCGGCGATCACGGTCGGTTGGGCGAGGGGGAACTCCTCGGCCAGGTGGGCCACGTCGGTGGCGAAGGCGATGGGCATGCCCCGCTCGACGCAGAACTGCGCGTAGGCCTTGGTGAGCACGTGCGCGAGCGGCAGGAACATCATCCCCACCTCGTCGGCCTGCAGCGCCGGGGCGACGGCGATCGCGCGCTGCAGCGAGTTGACCCGCAGGTTGCGGTGCGTGAGCGGGCACCCTTTGGGTCGCCCGGTCGTGCCCGAGGTGTAGATCACCGTGGCCACGTCGTCGGCGCGCAGCGCGGCACTGCGACGATCGACCTCGGCCGGGTCGACGGCGGCACCTCGTCTGGTCAGTTCGGCCTCTGCGCCGTCGTCGATGACGAGGATCTCGCGGCAGTGCGATTCGGCGGCGATCGCCTGGTCGGCCGCCGCCGCCATCGCGGCCGTCTCGACCACGGTCAGCACGGCGCCGCTGTTGCCGACGATCCACTCGATCTGCTCACTCGACGAGGTGTCGTAGATCGGCACCGTCACCCCGCCGGCACGCAGGATCGCCAGGTCGAACAGCATCCACTCCATGCGCGTCCGGCTCATCAACGCCACTCGGTCGCCCTGGCCCACTCCGGCCGCCACCAGGCCGCGGGCGATGGCCTCGGCCCTGCCGGCCACCTCGCGCACGGTGATCGGCTGGAAGCCACCGCTCGTGCGGACGCTGAACATCGTGTCGTCGGGATGCTCGGCCAACCGCCGCAACAGCGGCTCCACCAGCGTGGCGGTGTCCGCCAGCGCCGGAAGATCCGGCCCGCTCGCCGTCGCCACGACGGTCATCCCACCGTGCTCGCGTCCCATCGTCGTCCTCCAGTGCTCGTCAGCCTGACGACCTCGTGTCGGCCGTCGCCCACTGTCGTCGAACTCGGGCAGGGGGCATAGGGCACTAGGTCACAGCAGCCCTCGGGCCGGCCAGGGCCCACCGCTCAGGGCACTCCGTCGAGTGTGCGCGCCGTCGGCGACCGCGGCACCTGCTCGTCCGATCGGGGCAGCGTGCCGAGCAGCCGGTCGCCGAGGTTCGACGTGACCCCGAGCCAGTAGGCCTCGTTGCGGTAGTGGTGGCGGCGGTGGTTGCGCGCCAGACGTGCGTAGTAGCGACTGCGCGGCCGGTATGCCGTGTGCACCAGCAGATGGGTCCACTCGTAGTGCGCCGCAGCCGCCACGGTGGCAACGGCGGCGGACAGGAAACCGCCGAGCAGCCCGCCGCCGAGCGCCCAGGCGAGCGGCAGGCTCCACCACGACGTGACGACGACGAGGATCCCCAGGAACACCGCCATCTCGATGCCGTTGAGCAGCAGCCACTGCAGCTCGGGAGGGTCGAGATGGTGGGCGCGATGACCATGGCCGAGGCCCAGGCGTCGGGCGGTGAACGACTCCGTCGATGCGTGCAGCACGTCGCGGTGCAGCACCCACTCGACCGGGCCGGTCATCGCCACGACGACCGCGACCAGGACCAGGTCGACCCACGACCATCCGCCGACGAGCAGGCGCACCACGACGAGGGCGCCCAGGACCGGCACTGCCACCCGACCAGAGCCACGCCGCACGAACAGTGCCGCCGTCGCGCGCTTCGTGCGGAGCTGGTCGGCGCGCACCGTCATGGCTCCGAGGCTAGGGCGTGTGCGACAGTGGCGCCATGGAGGCGACCCGCGTGACTGCCGCAGTGCTCGGTGTGGTGCTCGTGATCGTCTACGCCGTCGGCTCGGGGCTGTGGGTCTCGAGTGGCGATGCCTGGTACCGCAGCCTCGACCGACCGCCCTGGCAACCGCCCGATGCGGTGTTCGGGATCATCTGGCCCTACAACTTCGCCGCGCTGATCGCCGCTGGCCTCGCCGTCGCGTTCCAGGGCTCGGCGACGGCCCGCTGGGTGTGGCTGGTCGGCCTGGCGCTCAGCGTCACTGCGGCTCTGGCCTGGGCCAGGCTGTTCTACGTCGACCATGCCCTCTGGCCGGCAGCGGTCGCGCTGATCGCCGCAGCCGTGCTGCCCGTGCCGATCGTGGTCGCTGCCTTCGGCGTGCGCACCTGGGCCGGCGCGATCCTGGTGCCCTACAACGTCTGGGTCGCCCTCGCCGCCTCGCTGTCGGTCGGCTACGCACTGCGCAACTAGCCCTCGCGTCGGATCGACCCGCACACCCTCTCCTCGCACCCCACCGACCCAGGCAACCGACCCAGGCAACCGACCCCCGCACCCTGGCCCCCGCACCCGGCCCCGCGCCGCTTCATGCTGGCCATCTGCGCGCTGTTCCCCCTGGCGCTGCTTTGGAGCCTGCTTGGCCAACTCGACATCGTGGCCGTTTCCACTGGGCGCATCGTCGTCAGCGACCGCACCAAGGTCGTCCAGCCGCTGGAAACCAGCAGCGTCAAGGCCATCCACGTGCGCGACGGCGACCGCGTCACAGCCGGGCA
>DAINND010000101.1:0-9635 GCA_036736065.1 Ilumatobacteraceae bacterium | reverse complement strand
ACCAGCGCCTCGGCGGTGAGCGCACCGGGTGTGGTGAAGTCGACGTCGGGGATGCACGAGGCGATGACGAGCGCCGGGCCGTAGAGTGCGAACGGGGCGAACGCGGCGACGAGCCGGTCGTCGACGGTGATCGCGTAGGCGCGGGCGAGGGCGTCGCGCTGCGCGGCGAGTTGGTGGTGGCGGTAGCGCACGCCCTTGGCCGGCCCGGTGGCCCCCGAGGTGTAGAGCACGGCGGCGTGGTCGTGGGGCCCCGGCTCCGGTGGCAGCGCAGCCGTCGAGCTGGCGAGATCGTCGAGGGTGATGTCCGAGCCGGGCGCGGGGCGCGCCCCCACCGTGACCGCCCGCGCGCCGGGGGCCCAGCGCAGGGTGCGCGCCGCGGCGATGGCCTGCCTGGGGCCGATCACCCAGGCCGGGCGGGCGGCGCGCACGGCACCACCGAGGCCGCGCAGGCCGAGGCCGCGGTCGGCTACGACGGTCACTGCGCCGGCACGCCAGCAGCCGTAGACGGCGGCGAGGAGGTCGGGGCCGGGTGGTGTGAGCAGGGCGACGCGGTCACCGGGGCGCAGTCCGTGCGCAGCCAGGCCGCGGGCGATGCCCTCGACGCGGTGGTGCAGTGCGGCGAAGGTGACGGTGGTGCCGGTGGCGCCGTCGGCGTAGGCGATCCGATCGGCGGTGGCCGGGTCGGCGGCTCGTTCGGCGAGCGCTGCCCACGTCGGTCGCCACGCGGCCGCGGCGTCGGTGGCGGCCGGCCCGACGAGGGCGGTGGCCCCGTCGAGCGCCGCGGTCGCGGCGACTGCGGCCGCCCCGGCCGAGGCGCGGCTGCGCCCGCTCCGCCGTCGCGCACCGGGCAGTGTCGGGGCCACCACATCGTGCAGCCAGCTCCCGAGCACTCCCGCCACATCGGCCACCGTGGTCTCGAGCGGGCTCAGATGGCCGGCCTTGGGGAAGCGGTGCAGCTGGGGGTGGCGCAGACGGGCGGCCAGGTCGTGGGCGAAGTCGTCGTCGAACACCGGGTCGGCCGCGCCCCACACCACCAGGCTGGGCACGTCGAGATCGCCGCGCCGCTCCGCGACAGTGGCGATCGCTGCCGCGGAGGGATGGTCGTCGGTGAAGGGCACGTCGTCGACGAAGTCGGCGATCGCGCCGCGCTGGGCCGCGCCGCGATAGGGGGCGCGCAGAGCCTCGCGGCTCGTCGCGTCGAGCTTGCGCAGCGAGAGCGCACCGGTGCCCTCGACGAACACCCGTGTGCGCCGTCCGACGAGGTCGGTGATCGGGCCGCTCGCGGCCAGGCGGATGAGCCACGGCGCCTTGCGGCCGGCAGGCACGGCGATGCCGGTGTTGCACAGGGCGATGCCGACCAGGCGTCCGGTGGCGGCGGGCGACACGGCCCATCCCTGGGCGACTGCGCCACCCCAGTCGTGGCCCACCACCACGATCGGCCCATCGATGCCGAGGGCGTCGATCACGTCGGCCAGGTCGTGCACCCGTGCTGCATAGCGGCGTGTGCCCACACGCTCGGAGTAGCCCATGCCGAGCTGGTCGACGGCGACCACCCGGTGCCGGGCGTCGAGTCGGCCGAGCACGTCGCGCCACAGGTAGCCCCACGTCGGGTTGCCGTGCACGCACACGATGGTCGGGGCTGGTGAGGGCGTCGGCCCGGCCGGCCCTGCGTCGGGTGCGGCGGGTCGGTCGAGGACGTGCCAGCGGTGTGTGCTGCCGTCGTGGCTGGCGACGTCGAGCAGGCGCGACCAGCTCGGGTCGATCCCCCATCGCCGGAACTGCTCGGAGGTGGGCAGCTCGGGCGACACGACGTCGCCCGAGGTCACCACACCAGTTCGGTGAAGCTCGTGTTGAGGCCGGATCCGATGCCCATGCACAGCACCCGCTCGCCGGGGCGCAGGTCGGCCTCGACGCTGGCAAGGGTGATCGGGATCGCCGCCGGGCCGACGTTGCCGTAGTGCGGGTAGGTGAGCGGCACGAGTGACGGGTCGATGCCCAGGCGCTGGCAGATCAGTCGCGTGTGCACCGCGCTCACCTGGTGGACGATGTAGCGATCCATGCCTTCGGCCCAGTCGAAGTCGGCGCGGGCGTCGTTCCAGGCGGCCTCGGCGAGGTCGAGGCCGGCGTCGAGCAGGCCCTTGGTGTCGGTGGTCATCCGGTCGAGCGTGCCGACACACAACGTGTGGTGCTGGGTGCCGGCGCGGGTGACGCCGCCCACGAGGCGATGTGCGCCCGTGTGCTGGTCGAGCGGGCCGAGCACCATCGCTGCTGCGCCGGACCCGAGGGTGAGCGAGGCGAACTCGGCGAACACGTCGTCGGCGGTGGCCGTCGGCGCCTTGAGCCGCTCGATGGTCTGCAGCTGGGTGTAGCGGCTGCCTTCGCCGTCGACGATGAGGGCGTAGCGGATGTAGCCGCTGTCGATCGCCGTGGCCGCGAGGTGCATCGCGTTGACGAAGCCGAGGCAGGCGTTGGCCAGGTCGAAGTTGGTGCACGAGGTGGGCAGGCCGAGCTGGTGGTGCACGGCGCAGGCGAGCGACGGCTCGAGGTGGTGCTTGCACACCGAGGTGGAGATGAGCATGCCGATGTCGGCGGGGTCGATGCCGGCAGCCTCGATGGCCTGCTGGCCGGCGAGGGCCGCGGCCTGGTCGAAGGTGAGCCCGTCGGGCCACCAGCGGCGCTCCTTCACCCCGGCGAGGTCGGCGAGCAGGCCGGCGCGCAGGCCGCAGCGCTTGTAGGTGTCGGCGAGCTGTTCGTCGATCCAGTCCGAGCTGACCACCTCAGGCGGTTCGACCGCTTCGACGCTCAGCACGCCGGTGTTGCGGTGGGTGAAACTCGAGTTGCCGGTCAACGTGTGCTCCTGTCTCCATCGCGGGCCTGCGGTGCGGGGGCTCCGAGCGGAGGCCGGCGATGAGGCATGCGCCGCCTTCCACTGTAGACGGCGGGGGCCGTCCGTGCCCCGGCGGTGGGTAACGTGCCGTCGTGCCGTACGTCCGCGCCCTGGTCCGTCGACCGGGCCCCCGTCTCGCCGAGGGCCTGGTCACCCACATCGAACGCACCCCGGTCGACGTCGCGCTCGCCGAGCGGCAATGGGCCGCCTACGTCGACGTGCTGCGCGCCGAGGGGTGGGAGGTGCACGAGGTCGATCCCGCGCCGCAGTGCGCCGACGCGGTGTTCGTCGAGGACACGATGGTGGTGTTCGGCGACGTGGCGGTGATCTCGCGGCCCGGAGCCGAGTCGCGCCGGCCCGAGACCGAGGCCGCCGAGCGGGCTGCGTCGGCGCTCGGGCTGACGATCGAGCGGATCACTGCGCCGGGCACCCTCGACGGTGGTGATGTCCTCAAGGTCGGCTCGACGGTCTACGTCGGCCGTGGCGGTCGCACGAACGCGGAGGGCATCGCCCAGCTGGCGGCGCACCTCGAGCCACGGGGCGCCACGGTGGTGACGGTGCCGATCAGCAAGGTGCTGCACCTCAAGTCGGCCGTGACCGCGCTGCCCGACGGCACGGTGATCGGCTACGAGCCCCTCGTCGACGACCCGGGCGTGTTCCCCCGCTTCCTCGCCGTGCCGGAGGAGTCCGGTGCGCACGTCGTGCTGCTCGGCGGCAACCGCCTGCTGATGGCCGCCGACGCGCCGCGTTCGGCCGAGCTGTTCACCTCGCTCGGCTACGAGCCGGTGCAGGTCGACATCGGTGAGTTCGTGAAGCTCGAGGGCTGTGTGACGTGCCTGTCGGTGCGCGTCCGGCCGATGGGAGGCGATGGCAGATGACGACCGATCGCGAGCTGCTCGAAGGCCCGCGTTCGCGGCGGGCCGAGCTGGGCACGGTGCTGCGGGTCAATCGCGACATGGTCCGCGGCCTGCGCCGCCTGCACTTCGTCGGCCCGTCGGTGACGGTGTTCGGGTCGGCGCGCTCCCCTGCGGACAGCGCCGACTACGCGCTCGCGCGCGACGTGGGCGCTCGCCTGGCCGGCCTCGGCTTCACCGTCATCACCGGTGGCGGACCGGGGATCATGGAGGCCGCCAACCGTGGGGCGCGTGACGCGGGTGGGCACAGCGTCGGCTGCAACATCCTGCTGCCCCACGAGCAGCAGCCCAACCCCTACCTCGACGTCAGCATCGACTTCCGCTACTTCTTCGTCCGCAAGATGATGCTGGTCAAGTACTCGTACGCGTTCGTGGTGCTGCCCGGCGGCTTCGGCACGATGGACGAGCTGTTCGAGGCGCTCACGCTCATCCAGACCGGCAAGATCCACGACTTCCCGATGGTGGTGATGGGCTCGCAGTACTGGCAGCCGATGCGCGAGCAGATCGACGTGATGCTGTCGAACGGGATGATCAGCGCACCCGACCTCGACCTGCTGCTGTTCACCGACGACGTCGAGCACGCCGTCGACCATGTCCGCGCCAAGGCGATCGACCGCTTCCGACTGCACCACCGCCTGCGCCCGTCGCGTCTGCTCGGCGAGCGCGGCACCTGACGCGTGCGGTACCGCGGGTCGGGACCGGTCAGGGCAGCGGCGTGGGCACGTGCATCACCGGTGCGGGCGCTCGGCCGATGCCGCCGTCGGCCACGAGCATGTCGGTGTGGGTGCGGTCGGTGTGCTGCGAGCGCCACAGCAGCATCTCCTGCGCGTACCGCAACACCACCGCCGGGTCGGTGACGAGGGTCCGCCAACCGGGATCGGCGGCGAGGTCGAAGCATCGCCACGAGCCGTCGGCGAACTGCACGTAGGCGCCGTCGCGGTCGCGCAGCACGGCCAGGTGCTGGCGTTCGAGGCGCCGGTCCCATGGCCAGTCGTGCGCGGATCCGTCGATGAAGATGTAGCGCCAGTCGTACTCCCAGTGCGCAGCGGTGCGCCACCACGGCGGCGTGCTGCCGGCGAGGAACGGGGTGAGCGGGAGGCCGTCGCACTGCGCGGGAACGGGCAGGCCCATCGCCTCGCAGATGGTGGGCATCACGTCGACGTTCTCGGTGAACTCGTCGACGACCGTGCCGTGCGCCGCGGGGTGGTGCGGGTGGCGCACCAGGCAGAGGATGTGGTGGCTCTCCTCGAAGTAGCCGACCTTCTGCAGCAGGCCCTGGTCGCCGAGCTGCTCGCCGTGGTCGGCGGTGACGACGACGAGCGTGTCGTCCCACAGGCCGGCCGCGTCGAGCGCGTCCCAGATGCGGCCGAGCTGTGCGTCGACCTCGCTGATCATCCCGAAGTACTGGGTGCGGATGCGGCGCAGCTCGGCTTCGTCGTCGGGCGCGCCGGTCATCGCGATGACCCCGTCGTGCAGCGGGTGGCGCACGTCGGGCCCGGGTGGTGGTGTGGGGGTGCCCACGTCGGCCGGGTCGTACATGGTGGCGAAGTGGCCTGCCGCGGCGTAGGGCGGGTGGGGCCGCAGGAACGACAGGTGGGCGAACCACGCCTCGCCGGTGGGCCGGTCGTCGAGCCAGTCGAGGAACTGCTCGGTGAGGAACGCCGACACGCTCACGTCGGCGGGCCGTTCGTGCTCGGTGCCGAGCGCGTCGTAGCCGGTGCCGAGGTCGCTGTGGCCGCGCTCGGCGAGCCAGGCGAGCCACGGCAGGTGGTCGTCGGGCAGGTGCACCACGGGCTCGAACCCGGGCAGCACGCCGGTGTAGCTCTGCATGCGCGGGTCGTCGGGCCCGGTGGCTTCGCGCGGGTCGATGCTCTGGTCGGTGTAGCCGAACAGCACCGGCCGGTAGCCGGCGCGCAGGCCCGCCTTGGCGATGTTGTCGAAGCGCTGGTCGAGCGGGGTGCCGTTGGCCACCACCCGGTTGTTCATCTGGTAGGTGCCGGTGTAGAGCGCGGCGCGGCCGGGTGCGCAGGGCGACGCTTGGCTGTAGTGCCGGGCGAAGCGCACCCCGGATGCGGCGAGGCGGTCGAGGTTCGGGGTGCGCACCACGGGGTGGCCGGCGCTGCTGAGGCAGTCGGCGCGGAACTGGTCGAGGGTGATGAGCAGCACGTGCATGCGGTGACGACGCTAGCCCTGCTCCGCTGGGCGGCCGACGGCCGCGCTCAGCTGCCGGCGGTGATGGCGTCGATGGCGATCTTCACGTCGGTGACCGACGGGTTGACCATGCCCTTGGTGCCGCCGACGACCACGGTCGGCACGGTCTCGTTGCCGTTGGCGATCGAACGCACCGTGGCCGCTGCGTCGGGGTCGTCCCAGATGTTGATCCGGTGGTGGGCGATGCCGTGCTTGTCGAGCTGGCGGAAGAGCATCCCGCAGAACGGGCAGCCCGGGCGCCAGTAGACGGTGACGAGCTCGGGGGGTGTCGCTGGGGTCGAGTGCACGGAACGCTCAACACCGCGCACGACGGCAGATGTTCCCGGGTCGGGAAGATGTTCGGGCTGCTTCGGGCGTCGTTCGGGTCGCCCGTTCGTCGGTCGATCGCCGGTGGGAGGCCGTGACGGCCTGCGATAGCATCACCTGTCGCCAGGAGAGGTGCCAGAGTCAGGTCGAATGGACCGCACTGCTAATGCGGGGACCATCGAAAGGTGGTCCGTGGGTTCAAATCCCACCCTCTCCGCTCGAGATCGGCCCGGTGGTGCCCCCACCGGGCCGTGTCGCGTCCGGCGGGCCATGCGCTCGGGTGCCCGACGGTATGTTGCGTTTGTGTGACGAAGCGTGTAAACACTTCGTCATCATTGTCGTCAACGAGAGGAGACCGATGATGGCTGGCACCGTGTGCGAGGACAGCTCCAGCATCGAATCGAGCCCGACGCCTGCCCGGCCGAGCGGCTTCGGCCGCCGCATGGTGGGCCTCGTCACGGGGCTCGTGGTCGTCACCGTCGGCATCGTCTCGGTGCAGGGCGCCAGTGCGGCGCCCGCTCCGGCCCGGGTGGCGCCGAGCACGCTGCCGGCGTCGTGCAAGGCCAGCTACACCGTGCGCGCCGGTGACGGCTGGACGATCATCGCCCGCCGCCTCGAGGTGAGCGTCGGCGACCTCTATTCGCTGAACGGCGCCTCGTCCCGCACGCCGCTGTTCGCCGGCCGTCCCATCTGCGTGCCGGTGAACGCGAAGGGCGCCGTGCTGGTGCCCACGACCATCCCCAACTCGCCCGGGTCGACCAACTGCGCCAAGACCTACACCGTGCGCCCGGGCGATGCCTGGACCACGATCGCGGCCCGGCACTCCGTCAGCGTCGACTCGCTCTACAGCGTCAACCGCTCGAACGCGCGCACCGTGCTGTTCGCCGGGCGCACCGTCTGCCTGCCCGCCAACGCGTCGACCCCCACCACGCCCCCGCCCCCGCCCCCGCCCCCGCCGACCACGGCGCCTGCGCCCACCACCACCCGCCCGCCGGCGACGGTGCCGCCGGCGCGGCAGAACTGGACCCAGGCCGAGGTGGTGGCGATCATCCGCCAGGTCTGGCCGGACGACCTCGAGGAGAAGGCGATCACCATCGCCTGGCGCGAGAGCAACCACCGCCCCGGCGTGCGCAACTTCTGCTGCTTCGGGTTGTTCCAGATCTACTTCAACGTGCATCGCAGCTGGCTGCGGACGATGGGCGTCACCTCGGCCGAGCAGCTCTACAACCCGCTGGTGAACGCGCAGGCCGCGCTGGCGCTCTACAACCGGGCGGGCGGCTGGGGCCCGTGGAGGCAGACGGCGGGCTGACCGGCACCCTGCTGACCGGCACCGAGCTGACCTTCACGGCGCTGCGAACCGCCGGTGGCGATCGCGTGGCCGGCGGCTACACTCACGACTCGCGTCTGCGCTCGTAGCTCAATGGATAGAGCATCTGACTACGGATCAGAAGGTTAGGGGTTCGAGTCCCTTCGAGCGCGCTGAACACGGCCCCCGTAGGGGGGCCGTTGTCGCGTCCGGGGGCAGGGTGCCGCGCATCAGTCGGCAAGTGCCGCGTCGAGGCCGGGCGCAAAGGCCATGGCGTCGAACACGGCCTGGTGGCCGATGCCGACGATCGCCGGCTCGGCATCGTGAGGCCACGGCGTGATGGTGACCCGCGAGCCGACGAGCTGGACCGCGACGTTCCCTCCGTCGGCGGAGGCGACGAAACCCTTGGCGCGCACCAGCCCTGCGGTCGCCGTCAGCGCGTCGCGCAGGCGATGCACGTCGACGGGACCGGTCGGTCGCCACAGCCCGGCGACATGCTCGTGCCCGACCGCCGCCGGGTGGTGCACGCTGCGCGGCGCTGCGTCGAGGTCGATCAGCGCGGCGAGCGGGACCCCATCGATCCGGGAATGGATGGTCGGGGCGACGACTGCGCGCTCGCGAACTGCCCGCGTCGCCCCTTCGACGACGTCGTCAGGGACCACGTCGGTGCGGCTCAGCACGATGAGGTCGGCACCGGCGAGTTGACGGTGCACGATGCCGCCGATCAGTGGGTCGCCGAGCTGGTGCTGCACGGTGGCCGGGTCGGCCACCACGACCACACCGTCGAGCTCGAGGCCGGGCAGGCTCGCCCACGAGGCGCCCTGCCGCGGATCGGCGACCCCCGACGCCTCGATGACGATGCGGTCGAACGGCGGGGCGGCCTCGGCCAGCTCGAAGCAGGCGTCACCGAGGGTGTCGCCCACCTGGCAGCAGGCGCAGCCGTTGGTGAGATCGATCCGTTGCGCAGCTCGTGCTGCGATCAACGTGGCGGCGATGTTCACCGAGCCGAAGTCGTTCACCACCACGGCGATACGCAGCCCATGGGAGTCGGCGAGCAGCGCGTTCACGATCGTCGTCTTCCCGGCTCCCAGATAGCCGCCGAGCACGGTGACCGGAACACCCATCAGTTGCCGCGCGCCGCCGTGGCCCTGCCGTCGACGCCCGGGCCGCGCACGCTCAGGTCGCGCAGGTGCAGCGGGTCGACCGCGAGCGGATCGTAGTCGAGCACCGTGAGGTCCGCGCGCTTGCCCACCTCGATCGAGCCGATCTCGTGGTCGAGGTGCATCAGCCATGCCGCGTCGAGGGTGACGGCGCGCAGGGCCCGCGCCACGCCGATCCGCTGCTCGGGGCCGAGCACCCGGCCACTCGGGGTGAGCCGGTTCACGGCGCACCACATCGTGTGCAACTGGCCGAGCGGTGTGACGGGTGCGTCGGAGTGCAGGGCGAACGGCACGCCGGCCTCGACCGCATCACCGCACGGGTCGAGGCGCGCCGCACGATCGGGCCCCAGGGTCAACTCGGCGTGCTGGTCACCCCAGTACCAGAGGTGGTTGGAGAAGAAGTTGAGCCCTGCGCCGAGCCGTGCGGCACGCCGCACCTGTGCGGCCGTCATCGTCTGCGCGTGGGTGATGGTGTGGCGGTGGTCGAGCCACGGGTGGGCGACGACGGCCGCGTCGATGACGTCGAGCACCGCCTCGGCGGCGAGGTCGCCGTTGCAGTGCACGTGCACGTTCACATGGGCCCGGTGGAAGGCCAGCAGCAACTGCTGCATGCGCTCGACGGGCACGAGCAGCATGGGGTGCCCGGTGCCGGTGAAGTAGCCCGGCCACGACAGCGCGGCCGTCCACCCCTGGATCGAGCCGTCGAACACGATCTTCACACCGGGCAGGCGCCAGCGGTCGTGCGCCTCGCGCTCGCGGAGGTCGAGGAACGCTGCGGCGAACTCGTCGACGTCACCGGGGACGCCGTTGACGATGGTGTAGCTCGCCGCGCGGATCGGGAAGTCCACCTC
>DAINND010000100.1:0-9648 GCA_036736065.1 Ilumatobacteraceae bacterium | reverse complement strand
CCCGGCGACGGCACGGTGGTCGACGGCGAGCCGATGATCGGCGGCAAGAGCCGCACCTCCCCCTTCGCCGGGCGCCCCGCCGTCGACGAGGGCCCCGACGCGTTCCTCGCCCGGGTGCCGTGGGCCACTGAGCTGGCCCGCGAGGTGGGCCTCGGCGACGCCCTGGTGTCACCCGTAGCGGCCCGGGCCGCCGTGTGGTGGAAGGGTCTGCGACCGATCCCCGAGGGGCTGCTGCTCGGCCTGCCGACCGACCTCGGCCGGCTTGCCCGATCGCGGCTGCTCACATGGCGCGGCAAGGCCCGCGCGGGCGTCGAGCCGTTCCTGCCGCGCACCCGGATCGACGATGGGCCGGGTGCCGACTCCGTCGGTGCGTTCGTGCGCGCCCGGTTCGGCCGCGAGGTCCATGAACGCCTCGTCGATCCGCTGGTGGGGAGCATCTATGCGGCCGACACCGACCGGTTCAGCCTGGCCGCGGTGCCCCAACTGGACGAAGTCGCCCGGCGGAGCCGCAGCGTGCTGCGCGGCGCACGGCGCGCCGCTGCCCCGGCCAGCGCGACCGGGCCCGTGTTCTACGCGCCCCGCGGCGGGATGGCCGACTTCGTCGAGTCCGTGGCCGCAGCCATCGACCGCCTCGGCGGCGCAGTCGTCACCGGCGCCCACGTCGACTCGCTCGAACGGCGCGACGCTGGCTGGAGTGTCGACGGTCGCCCGGCCGATGCAGTCGTCCTCGCCTGCCCTGCGCCCGCAGCTGCCCGACTGCTCATGTCGGTGGCACCCGACGCAGCCGCAATGCTCGGCCGTATCGACACGGCCGATGTGGCGATGGTGAGCCTCGCTGTACCGGACGCGACGTGGCCGGACCGCCTCCACGGCCTGAGCGGCTACCTGGTGCCCAAGCCGGTCCAGCAGCTCGTCACGGCCGTGTCGTTCGGGTCGCAGAAGTGGGCGCACTGGCAGCTCGCCGGCCAAGTGCTGCTGCGGATCTCGCTCGGCCGCGACGGCCTCCCGGTGCTGCACCTCGACGACGACCGCCTCATCGAGGCAGCCAGCACCGAGACCAGCGAGCACCTCGGCGTCGATCTGCAGCCGAGCGCCGTGCGCGTCACCCGCTGGCCAGGCGCCTTCCCGCAGTACCGGCCGCACCACCACCGCCTGGTGGCCGAGGCGACCGCTGCGCTGCCACCCGGTCTGGCGATCGCAGGCGCGAGCTACCACGGCATCGGCATCCCCGCCTGCGTGCGCTCGGCGCACGCCGCAGCCGACCTGACCGTCGCCGCGCTCGACGGTCGGTCACAATGAGCCTCGTGCCGGACGGCGTGGGACACAGCGCAGATGCCTAGGGCCGCCCTCGCACTCGGCGCAGGCGCGATCGTCGCGCTCTCCCTCCCGCCATGGGGGCTGTGGCCGCTCGCCTTCGTCGGCGTGGTGCTGTTCGCCATCGCGCTCGACGCCGCGCCGTCGCGCGTCGGGCGGAGCGTGGCCGGACTGTGCTTCGGGCTCGGATGGCTGGCCCCCGGCATGGGCTGGATGTGGCACCTCACCTCGCCCGGCTATGTGGCCGCCAGCGTGCTGTTCGCCCTGCTCCACGCGCTCGCCGCCGCGCTCGCGCCGGTCGGCCCGTGGCGGGTCGTCGGACGGCCCGCCGCACATGCCGCGGTCGAGGCGCTGCGGCTCGTGACCCCGTTCGGCGGCGTGCCCCTCGCCACCATCGCCATCGGCCAGGCCGGCGGCCCGCTCCTCGGTGTCGCCCGGGTGGGTGGGGTCATCCTGCTGTCGTGGCTCGTCCTCCAGGTCGGTTTCGCGGCCGCAGCGCTGGTCCGCCGCGACAGCGGCACCCGCACGGTGGCGGGCCTCTCGATCGCCGCGTGCGCGCTCGTGGTCATCGTCGCGGCCGTCGCTCCGGCGGGGCAGCCCACGGGTCGCACCCTGCGCGTCACTGCGGTCCAAGGCGGTGGGCCGCAGGGGACGCTGGCCATCAACAGCGACGCCCGGGAGGTGGTCGAACGCCATCTCGCCGCCACGGCGACGATCGCACCGGGATCGGCCGACCTCGTGCTGTGGCCCGAGAACGTCATCGACGTGGCCGTGTTCGCCGAGAGCGTCGAGCTGCAGGAGGTCGCCGCTGAAGCCTCCCGGATCGGCGCACCCTTCGCCGTCGGCATCACCGAGGACGTCGCCCCCGGTGACCTCGGGACCGACCCCGACGGGCGTGGCGCATTCCTCAACGCGCAGGTCGTCGTGACGACCGACGGCGCGGTGACCAGCCGCTACGACAAGGTCCGGCGCGTGCCCTTCGGCGAGTACATGCCCCTGCGCGACACCCTGGCCGCGATCGGCGCCCCCGTCGACCAGGTGCCGCGTGACGCCGTGGCCGGCACGGGCCCGGCGGTGCTCGAACTGCCCGACGGCACCCGGCTGGCAGTGGTGATCTCGTGGGAGGGGTTCTTCGGCTCACGCGCCCGCGACGGCGTGAGCGACGGGGGCCAGCTCGTCATCAACCCCACGAACGGCTCGAGCTACACGGGCACCATCCTGCAGACGCAGCAGGTCGCTTCGAGCCGGCTGCGCGCCGTCGAGACCGGTCGCTGGGTGGCGCAGGCCGCCCCCACCGGCTTCAGCGCCTTCGTCGACGACGAGGGAGGGGTGCACCAGCGCACGTCGGTGTCCGAGCAGGCGGTCATCGCCGCCGAGGTGCCGCTGCGCGACGGCCTCACCTGGTACACCCGGCTCGGCAACCTCCCCTTCGCCCTCGGCGCCGTGCTGGTGCTGATCGGCTCCATCGTCGCCGCCGGGCGCGCCGGTCGTCGGGACGTCACAACTCCAGCAGCACCGTGACAGGCCCGTCGTTCACGAGGTGCACGCGCATCTCGGTGCGGATGCGGCCGGTCGCCACCGGCGCCCCGCGTTGGCGCAGCCGGGACACGACGGCGTCGACGAGCGGTTCGGCGTGCTCGGGCCGCGCCGCGGCGATCCAGCTCGGCCGCCGGCCGCCCGACGTGTCGCCATAGAGGGTGAACTGGCTGACCACGAGCACTGCGCCGACCTGCCCGGCCGCGGCTCGATCCGCGAGCGAACGGTTCATCACCCCTGCCTCGTCGTCGAGCACGCGCAGGTTCCAGATCTTGTCGGCCAGCTTGTGGGCGACCGCCTCGGTGTCGGAGTGGGTGGCGCCCACCAGCACGCACAGGCCCGGCCCGATCGATCCGACCACCTCGCCGACACCATCGGTCATCACCGTCACGGACGCCTCCGTGACCCGCTGCACGAGCCCTCTCACGGTGCCCGATCCTGACAGCTGCGCGACGATGTGGCCATGATCGAGCTCGTCGCCGGTGATGCCCGGCACCCCGTGCTGGCGACGGTCGCACCCGTCGACGGCGGCCGCGTCGTGTCACTGTCCGTCCACGGCACCGAGCTGCTCGTGGGCGGTGACTCCTCGAGCAACCCGCTGCACTGGGGCAGCTACCCCATGGTGCCGTTCGCAGGCCGGATCCGGCACGGCCGGTTCCGGTTCCGCGGCGTCGAGCACCAACTGCCGACGAACATGGCCCCGCACGCCATCCACGGCAGCGGGTTCACGAGCCGCTGGGAGATCCTCGACGTCGGGTCCCGGCACGTCGAGCTGGAGTGCCGGCTGCAGTGGCCCTTCGGCGGACGCGCCCACCAGCACATCCACCTCGCCGACGACGCCCTGCTCTGCGTGCTCACCGTCGTGGCCGACGGCGAGGCGATGCCCGTCACGCTCGGGTGGCACCCGTGGTTCGTCAAGCCACCCGCCGACCGCTTCGAGTTCGCCGCGATGTACCTGCGCGACGCCGAGGGCATCCCCACCGGAGAGCTGGTCCCGCCGCCGGAGCGACCGTGGGACGACTGCTTCGTGCGCCCCCTCGCCACACCGGAGCTGCGCTACCCGGGCCTCACGGTCCGCATCGAGAGCGACTGTGACCACTGGGTGGTCTACGACCAACCGAGCCACGCCACCTGCGTCGAACCGCAGTCCGGCCCACCCGACGCGGTCAACCTGGGCTCGGCGACGGTGCTCGAGGCCGGAGAGTTCCTGCAGCGCTCCATGACGGTCCGCTGGCTACCCGCCGGTAGCGTGTGACCCCATGTCCGACCGCCCGACCGGCCCGAGCACGTCGCGGGCCCGGGTCCTCGACCCGGACGCCCCGCTGCGCATCGCCTACCTCACGTACCGTGGCAAGCCCCACGTCGGCGGGCAGGGTGTCTACACGCGCCACCTCACCACGGCCCTCGTCGACCTCGGCCACGAGGTCGAGGTCTACGGCGGCCAGCCCTACCCGGTGCTCGACCCGCGGGTCGCGCTGCACAAGCTGCCGAGCCTCGACCTGTGGAACGACCACTACCCCGGCCGCCTGCCGGCGTACTGGGAGGTCAAGACGCGCGCCGACCTGGCTGAGACCATGCAGCACCTGAAGGGCACCTTCGGCGAGCCCCGGGCGTTCAGCATCCGTGCTCGCGAGCAGTTGAAGCGGCGCACGCACGACTTCGACCTGGTGCACGACAACCAGTGCCTCGGCTACGGCATCCTCGACATCGAGAAGATGATCCCCACGATCGTCACGCTGCACCACCCGATCACCCGCGACCGCGCCCTCGAGATGGAGCACACCAAGTCCCGGCGTCGGCGGCGCAGCATCGGCCGTTGGTACAACTTCGTGAAGATGCAGGGCAAGGTCGCCAGCCAGATGCCGCGCATCGTCGTGGTGAGTGAGAACAGCATCAAGGACATCCACCAGGACATGAAGGTGAGCCTCGACCGGATGCGCCTCGTGCCCGTCGGCGTCGACCCCGAGCTGTTCACCCCCCGTCCCGACGTGGCCCGCCAGCCCGGTCGGCTCATCACCACGGCGTCGGCCGACGTGGCGCTCAAGGGCCTGAGCTACCTGCTCGAGGCGATGGCCAAGCTGCGCACCGAGCGCGACGTCACCCTCACCATCATCGGCAAGCCGCGGCCCGGCCACAGCGCCGACCTCATCGACAGCCTCGGGCTGCGGCCGCACATCGACTTCGTCTCCGGCGTCCCCGACGAGCGCATCGTCGAGCTCTACGCAGAGGCCGAGTTGGCCGTCGTGCCCAGCCTGTACGAGGGGTTCAGCCTGCCCGCCATCGAGGCGATGAGCACCGGCATCTGCCTGGTCGCCACCGACGGCGGGGCGCTGCCGGAGGTCACCGGCACCGACGGCGAGACCGTGCTCCAGTGCCGCGCCGGTGACGTCGACTCACTCGCCGCTGCCATCCGCCGCGGCCTCGAGGACGCCGACCTGCGCGCGCGGATCGGCGCAGCCGGCCGCCAGCGCGTGGTCGAGCGCTGGAGCTGGCGGCACTGCGCCCAGCTCACGGTCGAGCAGTACCGCGAGGTGCTCGCGATGCCGGCCAACCTCGACAAGCTGCGCCGCAACGGCAGGATCTGACTCGATGCTCACGATCCGCTTCGACCGCCTCGGCGTGCGCCCCGGCGACCTCGTCCTCGACGCCGGCGCCGGCTTCGGCCGCCATGCATTCGAGCTGGCCCGCCGCGGCGCGAACGTCGTTGCGCTCGACTACGCCGCCGACGAGGTGGTCGGCACACGGGCGACGTTCGGTGCGATGGTCGACTCCGGCGAGATCTCGATCGACCGCTACGTCGGGGTGCTGCGCGGCGACGCGACGCGGCTGCCCTTCGCCGACGGGACGTTCGACCGGGTGATCACGAGCGAGGTGCTCGAGCACATCCAGGCCGACGTCGCCGCCATCTCCGAGTTCGTCCGCATCCTGAAGCCGGGCGGCACCTTCGCGGCCACGGTCCCGACCTGGTTCCCCGAGAAGGTCAACTGGATGCTGTCCGACGAGTACCACGCCCCCAAGAGCGTCGGTGGCCACGTGCGCATCTACAGCGCCACCGAGCTGAAGGCCAAGCTGCGCGCAGCCGGCCTGCGGGTGACCGGCTCGCACCACGCCCACGCCCTGCACTCGCCGTACTGGTGGCTGAAGTGCGCCGTCGGCCCGCGCCGCGACGACCACCCGCTCGTCAACCGCTACAGGCGGCTGCTCGAGTGGGAGATCGTCGAGCGCCCCCGTTCGATGCAGGTCGTCGAGCAGGTCCTCTCCCCGGTGCTCGGCAAGAGCTTCATCGTCTACGGGGTCAAGCAGTGACCCGCCGCGCCCAGGTCGTGGTGCCTCATATCGAGGGAGTCCTCAGTGCCGACGAGGTGGTGGTGAGCGCCGAATGGATCGCCTCGCTGCAGCTCGACTCGGGCATGATCCCCTGGTGGCCGGGTGGTCACTGCGACCCGTGGAACCACGTCGAGACCGCGATGGCGCTCGACGTGGCCGGCTTTCACGCCGAGGCCGAGCGGGCCTACGAGTGGCTGGCCGACATCCAGCGCCCCGACGGCAGCTGGTGGAACTACTACCTGCCGGACGGCTCGGTCGAGGAGGCCAAGCTCGACACCAACGTGTGCGCCTACATCGCGACGGGTGTCTGGCACCACTGGCTGTGCACCCGCGACCGTGGGTTCGTCGACCACCTCTGGCCGACCGTGGAACGGGCGATCGACTGGGTGCTCGGCCTGCGCCGGGCCGACGGCACCGTGCTGTGGGCGCGCACCGAGGACGACCTGCCGTGGGACTACGCCCTGCTCACCGGCTCGGCGAGCATCTCCCCCGCCCTCGGCTGCGCAGCGCTGCTGGCCGAGCTCGCCCGGTCGCCCAGACCGGACTGGGCCGCAGCCGGCGAGCTGCTCGCCCACCTCGTGGCCGCCGAACCGCACCGGTTCGAGCCCAAGGTCCGCTGGGCCATGGACTGGTACTACCCCGTGCTCGCCGGGACGCTGACGGGCGCCGAGGCCCTCTCCCACCTGCACGACAAGTGGGACCTGTTCGCCATGCACGGCAAGGGCATCCGCTGCGTGAGCGACGAGCCCTGGATCACCGCCTCGGAGACGGCGGAGTGCGCCATCGCCTTCGCCGCCGCTGGCGACCCGGCGACCGCGCTCGACCTCGTCGCCTGGACGCGCTCGCACCGCCTCGACAACGGGTCGTACTGGACGGGCATCGTCTACCCGACGCTCGAGACCTTCCCCTACCAGGAGACCAGTGCCTACACCGCGGCAGCCGTGATCCTGGCTGCCGACGCGATCACGCACGCGTCTCCTGCGGGGCACCTCTTCGCGCCGACAGCTGCCGACGCGACGTGAAGCACATCACCCCGTCGTCGACGGGGGCGGAGCGGAACATCTTCTTGTCGCGCGAGTAGTCCTGCGGGTTGACCCACGGCTCGCGGTCGCCCTGCTTCGGGAACCGGTGCATGTCGCGCTGCATGTAGCCCGCCGAGAAGTTGTCGATCCACGGACGGGCCGGCATGTCGCGGTCGCTCGCGCGCAGGCGGGGCGTGCACTGCACGGTGCCGGTGTCGCGCATGTGGTTGAGCAGCCGGCAGACGTACGCGCACGTGAGGTCGGCGCGCAGCGTCCACGACGCGTTGATGTAGCCGAACGTCGACGCGAGGTTGGGCACGTCGGAGTAGGCGAAGCCCTTGTAGGTCCAGGTCTCGGCGAAGTCGACCGGCTCGCCGTCGACCGCGAACGACACCTCGCCCAGGGTGACGAGCTGCAGCCCGGTCGCGGTGACGATGATGTCGGCGTCGAGGCGCTCACCGGACTCGAGCTCGATGCCCGACTCGTCGAAGGTCCGGATGCGGTCGGTCACGACGCTCGCCGTGCCGGCGGAGATCGCCTGGAAGAGATCACCATTGGGCACGAGGCACAGCCGCTGGTCCCAGGGGTTGTAGGACGGCGAGAAGTGGCGATCGACGTCATAGCCGGCGGGCAGCTGCTCGCGGGTCTTGTCGATCAGGTAGGTGCGCACCTGCTCGGGCTTGGTGCGCGTGCGCCGGTACAGCAACTGCTGCATCGTCACGTTCTTGGCGCGGGTGATGGCATAGGCCGCGCGGTCCGGCAGGAGCTTGCGCAGGACCGTGTTCACCTTGTCGACATCGGGGCCGCTCGCCATGTAGGTGGGCGAACGCTGCAGCATCGTGACGTGGGCCGCCTGCGCAGCCATGGCCGGCACCAACGTGACCGCCGTGGCGCCCGAGCCGATCACCACGACCCGCTTGCCTCGGTAGTCGAGGTCCTCGGGCCACTCCTGCGGGTGAACGATCGTGCCGCGGAAGCGCTCCCGGCCGGGGAAGTCCGGGGTGTGACCGGCGCGGTAGGAGTAGTAGCCCGAGCACATGAACAAGAAGTTGCAGGTGATCGTCAGGTCGGCACCGGTGTCGGCGCGATGCACGGTGAGCGTCCAGCGCGCCTCGTCGCTGTCCCACTCCGCCCTCCGCACGAGGTGGTGGAAGCGGATGCGGCGATCGATGCCGTGCTCGGCGACGGTCTCGCGCAGGTACTCCATGATCGACGGCCCGTCGGCGATCGACTTGTCGGCCTTCCACGGCTTGAACGAGTACCCGAGCGTGTGCATGTCGCTGTCGGAGCGCACGCCCGGGTACCGGAACAGGTCCCAGGTGCCCCCGATGTCGCCACGTCCTTCGAGGATGACGTACGAGCGGTCCGGGCTCATCGTCTGCAGGTGGTAACCGGCTCCGATCCCGGAGATGCCCGCACCCACCACCACCACGTCGACGTGCTCTGCCTGCAGTCCTGATCCCATACGGTCACGCTACTGCCCAACCCGGCACAGGGTCCTGACATCATGGAGCCGTGCAGCTCCCCACGACCGACCAACTCCGCGCCCTCGCCACCGAAGCCCTGACCGCGTGCGGAGCCAGCCTCCACCATGACGGGCCTCATCCGGCGCGCACCCCGATCACGGGAGCGACGCTCGGAGCGGTCAGCGCGACGAGGGGCGTCGACGACGCGGTCAGCGCTGCCGCCGACGCATTCCGCATCTGGCGCACGGTGCCGGCCCCACGACGCGGCGAACTGGTCCGCCGCTTCGGTGAGCAGCTGCGGCGCCACCAAGGCGACCTGGCCACGCTGGTGCAGCTCGAGGCGGGCAAGATCCGCAGCGAGGCCCTCGGTGAGGTGCAGGAGATGATCGACATCTGCGACTTCGCCGTCGGGCTCAGCCGCCAGCTGCACGGTCTGACGATCGCCAGCGAACGCCCTGAGCACCGGCTCATGGAGCAGTGGCATCCCTATGGTCCGGTCGGCGTGATCACTGCGTTCAACTTCCCGGTCGCGGTGTGGTCATGGAACGCGGCGCTCGCCGTGGTCTGCGGCAACAGCGTGCTGTGGAAGCCGAGCGAGCTCACGCCGCTCACGGCGATCGGCACACAGGCGCTGTTCCATCGGGCGTGCATCGAAGTAGACGCGCCCCCCAGCCTGGCTCAGGTGCTGCTCGGTGACGCCACGGTCGGCGCCGCGCTCGCCGCCCACCCCGACATCCCGCTCGTGTCGGCCACAGGCTCGACCGCCATGGGTGCCAGAGTTGCTCCCGTGGTGGCAGCTCGCTTCGGGCGCTGCATCCTCGCGCTCGGCGGCAACAACGCTGCGATCGTCGCCCCGTCGGCGAGCCTCGACCTCGCGGTCCGGGGCATCCCGTTCGCCGCGGCCGGCACAGCCGGCCAACGCGTCCACCCCCAGCGCCGGCGACAGAGAAACCGGGGAGGAAGCGGCAGGAGGGGGGGAAGGT
>DAINND010000099.1:0-9738 GCA_036736065.1 Ilumatobacteraceae bacterium | reverse complement strand
GACAGCCACTGCCACCTCTACGACACCCGCGGCGCCTCGCTCGACGACGTGCTCGAAGCGGCGCGCGCGGCTGGCGTGGTGCAGATGGTGACGGTCGGTTGCAACGCGGCCACCACGATCGCGGCCATCGCGATCGCCGAACGGCATCCGCACGTGTTCGCGACGGCCGGCCTGCACCCCCACGACGCCGTCGACGGCGTCGACACCATCGCCGGGCTCCTCGACCACCCGCGGGTGATCGCCGTCGGCGAGGCAGGCCTCGACTACTACTACGACCATTCGCCCCGCGACGTCCAGCGCGACGCCTTCGCGGCCCAGATCCACCTGGCCCACCAGCACGACCTGCCCTTGGTGATCCATACCCGCGACGCCTGGGCGGACACCTTCGACATCCTGCGCAGCGAGGGCGCGCCGACCCGCACCGTCTTCCACTGCTTCACCGGGGGCGTCGACGAGGCCCGGGCGTGCGTCGAGCTGGGCGCCTTCGTCTCGTTCAGCGGGATCGTCACCTTCAAGGGCTCGACCGACGTCCAGGAGGCGGCGCGCTGGTGCCCGCTCGAGCGGATGCTCGTCGAGACCGACAGCCCCTACCTGGCCCCCACGCCGCACCGGGGCCGCACCAACCACCCGGCCAACGTCGCCCACGTGGCCCGGTTCGTGGCCGACCTGCGCGACCTGCCCCTGACCACGCTGGCCGCGGCGACGGTCGCGGCGACGAGGTCGGCCTTCCCCTGCCTTGTGACCGGCACCACGGGTTCGTAGCCTGTCGGTCATGGATGTGCACCTTCGGCGACGGGTTGCGTTCGCCACGGTGCTCACGCTCGTGGCGATCCCCGCCTACCTCATGCTCGGCCGCGACGCCGCCGACTCGAGCACCGCGGCCACCGGGACGAACGACACCTCCGTGGCGATGACCGGCGCCGAGTCGACCGTCGCGTTCACCCTTCCGCCCACCACCATCGCCGAGCCGATCTTCCTCGACGGTGACGTCGTCATCGTGCCGCCGGCGGTGATCGACGTGGTCCGACCGGAGCCCACGAGCGACAACCAGTTCGAAGGGCGCGCCACCTTCCAGCGGTTCGGGACCAGCGGCGCCGACGGCATCTGCACCGTCTACGTGGTGCCCGACCGGACCCTGGTGACGGTCACCAACATCGCCAACGGCCTGTCGACGACCTGCCGAAACCGCCACGGCATCCAACTCCCCGCCGGAGTCGACCTGGTGCTCGACACCGACCTCTACACCAGCATCGCCGACCTCGTCGACGCACCGATCTTCGTGCGCCTCACCTGGTGAGCGGCCTGCTGTCGCGGACCGACGTCGGTGCCCTGCTGAGCGACCACGGCCTGGCGCCGCGGCGCCAACTCGGCCAGAACTTCGTCGCCGACCCGAACACCGTGCGGCGGATCGCCCGCCTCGCAGGCGTCGGGCCCGGCGACCATGTGCTCGAGATCGGCGCCGGCCTGGGCTCGCTCACCCTCGCGCTCGCCGAGACCGGCGCGAAGGTGGTGGCGGTCGAGGTCGACCACGGGCTGGCGCCGGTGCTGCGCGAGGTCGTGGCAGGGGCGACCAATGTCTCGGTGGTGGAGGCCGACGCCTTGCACGTGGACTGGACCGAGCTGCTCGCCGACGCCGAGCGCTGGGCGCTCGTCGCCAACCTGCCCTACAACGTGGCCACACCGCTCGTGTGCGATCTGCTCGACGGCGTGCCCGCCATCGAGCGGATGCTGGTGATGGTCCAACGCGAGGTGGCCGAACGGTTCTGCGCGACCCCGCGCAGCGAGGCCTACGGGGCGGTCAGCGTCAAGGTCGACTACTGGGCGACGTCGAGGGTGGCGGGCACCGTGCCGGCGAGCGTCTTCGTCCCCCGGCCGAACGTCGAGTCGGCGCTGGCCGAGATCGTCCGCCGGCCACAGCCCGCCACCGACGCCGACCGCACGCTCCTCTTCCACCTGGTGCGGGTGGCGTTCGGCCAACGTCGCAAGATGCTCCGTCGTTCGCTCGCCACCGAGGTCGCCCCGGACGTCTTCACGGCCGCAGGGATCGATCCGCAGCGTCGCCCCGAGGAGCTCGGCGTGGCCGAGTGGGGGGCGCTCACCCATGCGGTCGCCGCGGCGCGGGCGTCGTCGACATGAGCGGGCAGCGCCGATGAGCGTGACCCGGGTCGTGGCCCCGGCGAAGCTGACGCTGTCGCTGCGCATCACCGGCGTGCGCGACGACGGCTACCACCTCGTCGACGCCGAGATGGTGACGCTCGAACTGGCCGACACCCTCGACATCGACCCGACCGGGCGCGGCCTGAGCGCCGACGGGCCCTTCGCCGCCGGCGTGCCGCTCGACGAGTCGAACCTGGTGGCCAAGGCCCTCCACCTGGCCGGGCGCGAGGCGCACGTCCACGTCCACAAGGCGATCCCGCACGGGGGCGGCCTCGGGGGCGGGTCGGCCGACGCCGCCGCCGTGCTGCGCTGGGCAGGGCACGGCACCGGCCCGGCGGAGCTCGCCGCCGCTGCGCGGCTCGGCGCCGACATCGCCTTCTGTCTCGTCGGCGGACGGGCGCGGGTGCGCGGCATCGGCGAGGTGATCGAGCCGCTCCCGCCGATGGCGCTCGACGTGACGCTGGTGATCCCTCCGCTCGCGGTGAGCACACCGGCCGCCTACCGGGCGTGGGACGAGCTCGGCGGGCCGCGCGCCGACGGACCCAACGACCTCGAGCCGGCCGCCATCGCGGTCGTCCCCGAGCTCGCGACCTGGCGCGACCGCATCGCCGACTGCTGCGGCACGCCACCGGTGCTGGCCGGCAGCGGGGCGACCTGGTTCGTGCTCGGCCATCACGAGGCGCTGCGTGCGCTCTCGCCGGAGGCGACCGTCGTGCTCACCCGCACAGCCGTCTGCCACCGTCCACGGCCGGCCGGGCAGCCCGACGAGCCGGCAGACGCGGGAACGGCCCCGAGCCTCGACGGGCTGGGGCCGATCCGTGTGAGGAGAGACGTGGACGTGTTAGCGACGCTGGTGGCGCGTGCGGCGAAGCATCTTCTTGTGCTTCTTCTTCCGCATGCGCTTGCGGCGCTTCTTGATGAGCGATCCCATGGCCCGAGCGACGCTAGCGGGATCGGGCACTGCGCTCCAACTGCAGCGGGCACTGCGACCCCGATATCGTGCCGTGGACGATCGATCCGGGGTCGTTCAATGGTAGGACAGCGGTTTTTGGTGCCGCGTATAGGGGTTCGAGTCCTCTCCCCGGAACCCGATCGTGGCGCGCCGGCACGCATCGTGCGTGCCGCCCACGGTGCCCACTCCGTCACGTGCCGTCCCGCGGACGCACGGGTGCGGTAGAACGATCCCATGGGAGTCTCCGCCATCGTCCTCGCGGCAGGCGAGGGGTCGCGCATGCGGTCCGCCCGCCCCAAGCCGCTCCACCTGATCTGCGGCCGAGCGATGGTGATGCACGTCATCCACGCGCTCGAGCGACTCGACATCGACCGCACCGTGCTCGTCGTCGGCCACGGTGCCGAGCGGGTCACCAAGAAGGTGCAGGAGCAGGCACCCGACTGGGCGAACGTGGCGTTCGTGGAGCAGACCGTGCAGCGTGGCACCGGCGACGCGGCGATGGTGGGCATGACCGCCATCCCCGGCGACGACCTCGACGACGACTCCACGGTGATCGTGCTGCCGGGCGACACCCCGCTGCTGCGACCCGAGACGCTCGAGGGCCTCGTCGCCACCCATCTCGCGAACGGCAACGCGGCCACCGTCACCACCAGCGTGTTCGACGACCCCACCGGGTACGGCCGGGTGGTGCGCGGACCCGCCAAGGGCGGCCCCGGCCGTGTGCTGCGCATCGTGGAAGAGCGCGACGCCTCCGACGAGGAGCGGGCGATCCGCGAGGCGAACATGGGCATGTACGCGTTCCGACGCGACCTGCTCGGGCCGGCCCTGCGCCACCTGTCGCCCGACAACGCGCAGGGCGAGTACTACCTCACCGACGTCGTCGGTGTGCTCGCCAGCATGGGCCACCGCGTCGGCACCTACGAAGCCGCACCCGAGGAGACCCAGGGGGTCAACGACCGCTGGCAGCTCGCCCTGGCCGAGCGCGAGCTGCGCAGCCGCGTGAACCGGCGGTGGCTGATCGGCGGCGTCACGATGCTCGACCCGCGCCAGACCTTCATCGACATCACCGTCACCCTCGGCCGCGACGTCACGCTCTACCCGGGCACGCTCCTGCAGGGGGACACGGTGATCGGCGACGGCTGCGAGATCGGCCCCGACACCCGGCTCGTCGACTGCCGCGTGGGCGACGGGTGCATCGTCGAGCAGACGGGCGGCCACGACGCCGAGAGCGGCCCGGGCGCGCACGTGGGCCCGTACGCCCACCTGCCCGTCGGCAGCGCCGTCGCTGCGGGCGCGCGAACCGGCGCGTTCTACACTGCCCCTACGGCCTGACGCCGCAGGCCCACGGGGAGAAAGCCGGTTCGACCATGGAGAAGGTCACCACCAAACGGATGTCGCTGTACTCGGGGCGCACCCATCCGGCACTCGCCGAGGAGGTCGCGACCCACCTCGGGGTGCAGCTCGGCGACCCGAACCTCGTGGAGTTCGCCAACGGTGAGATCCGCCCGCGGTTCGCGGAGAGCATCCGCGGCACCGACGTGTTCATCATGCAGACCCACTACGGCTGCGACGGGCGCAGCATCAACGACTCGATCATGGAGCAGCTCATCATGATCGACGCCGCCCACCGCGCCTCGGCGAAGCGGATCACGGCCGTCTGCCCGTTCTACGGCTACGCCCGCCAGGACCGCAAGGCCGAGGGCCGCGAGCCGATCACCGCCCGGCTCGTGGCCGACCTGTTCAAGGCGGCGGGCGCGAAGCGGATGGTGTCGATCGACCTCCACAGCGGACAGATCCAGGGCTTCTTCGAAGGCCCCGTCGACCACCTGACGGCCATGCCCGTGCTCGAGGCCTACGTGCGCGAGCACGGCCAGGACCCGGTGATCGTCGCCCCTGACGCCGGCCGGGTGAAGGTCGCCGAGCGGATGGCCCAGCACCTCACCGACAAGGGCGCCGACCTCGCCTTCATCTACAAGCGCCGCCCGAAGGGCACTGCGAACGTCGTCGAGGCCAAAGAGGTCATCGGTGAGGTCGAGGGCCGGCTGTGCATCATCACCGACGACATGATCGACACCGGCGGCACCATCGCCGCAGCGGCCCAGGTGCTCATCGACCGCGGGGCCCGGGAGGTGTGGGCCATGGCGACCCACGGCGTCCTGTCCGGCGCGGCGGTCGAGCGCCTCGACAAGGCGCCGATCTCCAGAGTCGTGCTCACCAACACCTTGCCGCTCCCGCCGGAGAAGCAACTCCCGAAGATCGAGGTGCTCTCGATCGCCCCGCTCATCGCCGACGCGCTCAACGCCGTGTTCGACGACACCAGCGTCAGCGAGATCTTCGGCGGCGAGAACCAGGCCTGACCACGCACACCGGGTGGCGGATCGGCCTGGCCTGCCGATAGGCTCGAAAGCCGTTTGCCGCTCGCTCTCGATCGAGGCTCTGTCATGTCGAACACCAAGCTCGTCGCCACCACCGGTCGCCCCACGGGGTCGGCCGCGTCCCGACGCCTGCGCGCCGAGGGCCACATCCCAGCCGTGCTCTACGGCAACGGCGTGTCGCCGATCAGCCTCACCGTGGTGCGGCGCGAGCTGCGCGTGGCCCTCAGCGGTCCGTCGGGCTCGAACACCGTGCTCTCGCTCGAAGTCGATGGCACCAGCTACCCGGCCATGGTGAAAGAGATCCAGCGCCACCCGGTCAAGCGGACGGTCAGCCACATCGACTTCGTGGCCGTGAACATGAACGCCGAGGTCACCGTGTCGGTGCCGGTGGTCCTGACCGGCGAGTCCGAGGCAGCCAAGGCCGTCGACGGCCTCGTCGACGCAGCGGTCGACACCATCGAGGTCACCTGCACCCCGGGCAACGTCCCCAACGAGATCAGCGTCGACGTCAGCTCGCTCGCCCCAGGCCAGGTCATCCGTCTCGGCGACCTGAAGATGCCCAAGGGCGTCACCGCACTCGGCGACCCGGACACCGCGATCGTGTCGATCATCCACAACGCCCCGGCAGCAGCCGAGGGCGAGGGCGAAGCACCGGCCGAGTGATCCGGCCGACCACGGCAGGCGTCGCATGAGCATCGCCGCCCTGGTCGTCGGCCTGGGCAACCCGGGCCAGCAGTACGAGCGCACACGTCACAACGTGGGCGCCGAGGTGGTCGACGAGCTTGCGCGCCGGTCGGGCGTGGTGCTGAAGGCCGGTCGCGACCGTGCCGTCGTCGCCGAGGCCACGCTGCGCGAGCAGCGCGTCGTCCTCGCCTTCCCGCTGACGTTCATGAACGACAGCGGTGAGGCCGTGCGGCCGCTGATGAAGCGTCACGGCCTGCACGACCCGCACCAGTTGATCGTCGTGCACGACGAGCTCGACCTGCCACCGGGCTGCGTACGGGTCAAAGCGGGTGGTGGTCTGGCCGGCAACAACGGCCTGCGCAGCATCACCGCCCACCTCCACACCCAGGACTACCTCCGTGTGCGCATCGGCATCGGCAAGCCGCCGTCGAAAGAGCGCGGCGCCGGGCATGTGCTGTCGAAGGTGCCGCCGCACGAGCGCGAACTGCTCGACATCGCCGTGCGCCATGCGGCCGACGCGGTCGAGGTGCTGATCGGCGACGGGGTCGAGGCGGCCCAGCGCATCTACAACTCGACGACGCTCGACCCGCCGCGCTGACAGAGCCGGGCAGCGACCGGGCGCCCCGGTACCCTGCAGGGTCGCCATGTCGCTCGCCGACCTCGCCCCCCTGCTCCGCGCCGACCCCGGCCTGACGGTCGCCTTCGGCGACCCACAGGCGGTGATCGCCGTCTCCGAGGCCGCCCGGCCTGTCGCCGTGGCAGCACTGAGTGCGCTCTCCGGTCGGCGGCCGCTCCTCGTCGCCTGCCCCACGGGGTCCGACGCCGGGCAGCTGTACGACGACCTGCGCCAGTTCCTGCCCGCCGTCGACGGCAGCGACCAGGTGCTGCTGTTCCCTGCATGGGAGACGCTGCCCTTCGAGCGGGTCAGCCCGAGCGTGGAGACCATGGGGCGCCGGCTGGAGGTGCTCTGGCGGCTCCGCCAACCGGACCACGTGCCGGCCGTGGTGGTGACGGGTGTTCGCGCCCTGCTGCAGCGCCTCGGGCCCGACGCACTGACACTCGAGCCGGTCACCGTCCGACCCGGCGACGTGCTCGACACCGACGACCTGCTGCACCGGCTCATCGGGTTCGGCTACCGACGCGAAGAGCTCGTCGAGCACCGCGGCGAGGTCGCCCGCCGCGGCGCGATCATCGACGTGTTCCCGTCGACGGCCGACGCACCGATCCGCATCGATCTGTGGGGCGACGAGGTCGACCGGCTCACCGAGTTCTCGGTGGCCGACCAGCGCAGCACCGTCGACCTGGCCGAGGTGCGCATCTTCCCAGCGCGTGAGCTGCTCCCCTCCGACGAGGTCCGCACCCGCGCCGCCGGGCTCGTGGCTGCCGAGCCGTGGGGCCGCGAGCACTGGGAACGGCTGGCCGAGGGGACGCTGTTCGACGGGATGGAGAGCTGGCTGCCCTGGCTCACCGAGCAGACCGTGCTGATCAGCGACGTCCTGCCGGAACGGGCCAAGGTCGTGCTCGTCGAGCCGCGACGGATGCGCGACCGCGCCGACGACCTGCTCGCCGAGGAGGACGACCTGGCCACGGCGCTGGCCGGCACCTGGGCCCGGGACGCGGACCGCCCGTTCCCCAGGCTCCACGCATCGACCGAGCAGGTGCTGGGCGCCGGGCAGGCCTTCTGGGCGATCGGCTCGACCCCGGCCAACCCCGACGCGCCGATGGTGCAGGCATCCGGCTGGGGCCCGGTGGTGGGCGATGGCGAGGCGCTCGCCACGCGGCTCGGCGGCCTGCTCGCCGAGCGCTACCGCGTGGTCGTCGCCGCCGACTCCGACGCCTCCGCCCAACGCCTGAACGGGTTGCTGCGCGACCGCGGCCTCGACTTCGCGCTCGTCACCGAGGGCTCCGGACGAGACCTCACCCGCCCGGGCGGCTACGTCGTCACCGCGCCACTGCACCGCGGCTTCCTCCTGCCGAGCGCCCAGCTCGCCGTCGTCGCCGAAGGCGACCTCACCGGCCGCCGGCGCACCCATCGTCGACCCCGGCCCCGTCGGCGTGAGAGCGCCGGCTTCTTCGAGGACCTGCGGCCCGGCAACTACGTGGTGCACCACCAGCACGGCGTCGGCCAGTACGAGGGCATGGTCAAGCGCACGATCGGCGGTGTGGAGCGCGACTACCTGCTCATCGCCTACAAGGGCGGCGACAAGCTCTACGTGCCGAGCGACCAGATCGACAGCCTGCGCCAGTACGTCGGCGGCGAGACACCGAGCCTGCACCGCCTCGGCGGGGCGGACTTCGCCAAGGCCACGGCCCGCGTGCGCAGCGCCGTGCGCGAGATCGCCCAGGAGCTCGTGGTGCTCTACCAGCGCCGCGTGAACGCCGACGGCCACGCCTTCGGCCAGGACACGCCCTGGCAGCACGAGATGGAGGAGGCGTTCCCGTTCACGCTGACCCCCGACCAGGCGAGCGCGATCGACGAGATCAAGCGCGACATGGAGCGCCCCTACCCGATGGACCGTCTGCTGTGCGGCGACGTCGGCTTCGGCAAGACCGAACTGGCCGTGCGCGCCGCGTTCAAGGCGATCCAGGACGGCATGCAGGTGGCCGTGCTGTGCCCGACCACCCTGCTCGCCACCCAGCACGGCACCACGTTCGCCGACCGCTTCGCCGGCTACCCGATCCGCGTCGAGGTGCTCAGCCGGTTCCTCACCAACGCCGAGGCGCGCACGGTGATCGACGGCCTCGCCACCGGTGAGGTCGACTGCGTCATCGGCACCCATCGCCTGCTGCAAGAGGGCGTGCGCTTCAAGAACCTGGGCCTGCTCGTGGTCGACGAGGAGCAGCGCTTCGGCGTGCAGGCCAAGGAGACGATGAAGAAGCTGAAGGTGAACGTCGACGTGCTCACCCTCAGCGCCACCCCGATCCCGCGCACGCTGGAGATGAGCCTCGTCGGCATCCGCGACCTCTCGCTGCTCCAGACCCCGCCGGCGGACCGACAGCCGATCCTCACCTTCGTCGGCGAGTACGAGGAGCGAGTGGCCGTCGAGGCGATCCGGCGCGAGCTGCTGCGCGAAGGCCAGGTCTTCTGGGTCCACAACCGTGTCGGCACGATCGACGAGTGCGCCGGCCGGCTGCGCGAGCTCGTGCCCGAGGCGCGCATCGCGGTCGCCCACGGCCAGATGGACGAGGGGTCGCTCGAGCAGGTGGTGCTCGACTTCTGGGAGGGCGCGTACGACGTGCTCGTCTGCACGACGATCATCGAGAGCGGCATCGACATGCCGACGGTCAACACCCTGGTCGTCGAGCGCGCCGACCTGCTCGGCCTCGGTCAGCTCCACCAGCTGCGCGGCCGAGTGGGCCGCAGCGGGTCGCGGGCCTACGCCTACCTCTTCCATCCTGCCGACGCGCGGCTCACCGAGGAGGCCTACGAGCGGCTGCGCACCATCGGCGAGGCCACCGACCTCGGCAGCGGCTTCAAGCTCGCGATGCGGGACCTCGAGATCCGAGGCGCCGGCAACCTGCTCGGCGAGGCCCAGCGCGGCCACATCGCTGCGGTCGGCTACGGCCTCT
>DAINND010000098.1:0-9802 GCA_036736065.1 Ilumatobacteraceae bacterium | reverse complement strand
CCCCTGATCCTCCCCCGCGCCTCCGCCGGGCCGCATCCCGGCCCCACTTCGACACGCGCGGCGGCGCAGCGGGACAGCCTGTCGACCTGCGGACCTGCTTGGGCCCGAAGTCGACACGCGCGGGATGAAGGGGCCCGACGTCGACACGCGCGGGATGAGGGGGCGACCGACTCACCGCCGGTCAGGGTGTCCGGGCATCTGTGCCGTCCGATCGCGGGCAGCGGGGGCAGACCCGGCGCTCAGGCGCCGGTGGCGATGAAGACGTTCTTGAGCTCCGTGTAATGGTCGAGCACGGCCATCGAGTGCTCGCGACCGAGCCCGCTCTGCTTGAACCCGCCGAACGGCGTCGAGTAGCGCACTGCGCTGTTCGAGTTGACGGAGATCGCTCCCGCCTCCATCGCCCGGGCCACGCGCATCGCCCGCGAGCCGTCGCCGGTCCAGATCGAACCGGACAACCCGTAGTCGCTGTCGTTGCAGATGGCGATGGCGTCGGCCTCGTCGTCGAAGGGGATCACCACGGCGACGGGCCCGAACACCTCGTCACGGCAGATGCGCGCGGCCTGGTCGTCGGCGACAGCGATCATCACCGGATGCCAATAGCCGGGGCCGTCGGGCACGGTCCCGGTGTAGACGGTCTCGAGGCCATCGGTGAACGAGCGGACGCGGGCGAGATGGGCCTCAGTGACGAGCGGGCCCATGGCAGTACCCGGATCCGTCGGGTCACCCACCGTGAACGCCGCCGCCGCGTCGACGAAGCCCCCGTGGATCCGGCCGAGCACCGTGCGCTCCACCTCCACCCGGCTTCGCGCGCAGCTGTCCTGGCCCCTGGTGCCGAACACCGCCCCCGCCGCCGCCGCGGCCGCGGCGTCGACGTCGGCATCGGCGAAGACGATGTTGGCACTCTTGCCGCCGAGCTCGAGGGTGACCCGCTTCACCTGCTCGGCGCAGCCGGCCATGATGCGCTTGCCCACCGCCGTGGAACCGGTGAAGGCCACCTTGCGCACGAGCGGATGCTCGACCAGCCGCCAGCCCGCAACCGGACCGGTGCCCACCACCACCTCGAGCACACCTGCGGGGATGCCGGCCTCGAGGGCCAGCTCGGCGAGGCGCAACGTGGTGAGCGGGGTGATCTCGGCGGGCTTGAGCACCGCCGTGTTGCCCGTGGCCAGCGCCGGACCGATCTTCCACGACGCCATCAGCATCGGGAAGTTCCACGGGGTGATCAGGCCGACCACACCGAGCGGCTCGTGGAAGGTCACGTCGACGCCGCCGGCCACCGGGATGGTGCTGCCCGTGTGCTTGTCGACCGCGCCCGCGAAGTAGTGCAGCACGTCGGCGACGGCATTGGCGCACCAGGTGCTACCCCCGATCGGCATGCCCATGTTCGCCGTCTCGAGCGCAGCGAGCTCGTCGGCGTGCGCGGCGACGGTGTCGGCGAAGCGGCGCAGCAGCCGCGCCCGATCGGCAGGGGCGACCGCACGCCACGACGGGCCCGCAGCCGCGGCGCGGGCGACGGCGCGGTCGATGTCGGCAGCCTCGGCGAGATCGACCTCGCGCAGCGGCTCGGCGGTCGCAGGGTTGCGCAGCAGCAGACGTTCGCTCACCGGCCGATTCTGGCAGCACCGCTGGAACCGGGGAAACCGCTGGCCGGAACGACAGAATGGGGCCGATGGTTCCCCACGTGCTGATCGTCGGCCGCCTGAGCCCCGAGTCCAAGGGCGTCCGCGGCGCGTCGTTCGCCGCCGGGCAGACCTACTTCCGTGCGGGCGAGCGGGCGGGAGGGGTGCCGTTGATGCTGCCGCCGATCCCCTCGCTCACCGACCATCTCGCCGACGTCGTCGACAGGGTCGACGCGATCGTGCTCCATGGCGGAGGTGATGTCGATCCGCGGCGCTACGGCGAGGAACCGGCCGCCGAGCAGCTCTACGGCATCGTGGCCGAGCACGACGAGGTCGAGATCGAGCTCGTCCGCGCGGCGGTGGCGGCCGACGTGCCGATGCTCGCGATCTGCCGCGGCATGCAGGTGCTCAACGTGGCCCTCGGCGGCACCCTCGTGCAGCACATCGGCTCCGAGGAGCACTGGCTGCGCCTCCACCCCGTCGAGGTCGACGCCGACAGCCGCCTGGCCGCAGCGATCGGCTCGACCCGGGCCGACGCCTGCCACAGCGTGCACCACCAGGCTGTGGCCCGCCTCGGCGAGGGCCTGCGGGTCGTCGGCACGGCGTCCGACGGCCTTGCCGAGGCCCTCGAGGCCGAGCAGTGCCGCTGGACCGTCGGCGTGCAGTGGCACCCCGAGGACACCGCCGGCGACGATGCCCAGCAGCAGCGGTTGTTCGACCAGCTGATCGCCCAGGCAGGCCTCCGTGGCTGAGGGCCCACCGCTCATCGGCATCATCGGCCGCGTGCTGTCGTTCTCCGACGAGGGCCGCCGCGACGCCTTCTCGAGCAGCCAGCCCTACAGCCGCGCAGTGGCCGCAGCCGGTGGGCTGCCCGTGCTGCTCCCGCCGCTGCCCCGCGCCCCGCAGCTCACCGACGCTTATCTCGACCGGCTCGATGGGCTGCTGCTGCCCGGCGGAGGTGACATCGAGCCGCACCGGTACGGCCAGCAGCCCACCACCGACTCCCTCTACGGCATGGTGAGCCTCCACGACGAGTTCGACCTCAGCATGATCCGTGCCGCGATCGAGCGCGACCTACCGGTGCTCGCGATCTGCCGCGGCATGCAGGTGCTCAACGTGTCCCAGGGAGGCACCCTCGTCCAAGACCTCGAGGCAGAGGGCCACTGGATGTGCGAGCATCCCGTCGAGATCGAGCCCGGCACGCGGCTCGCTGCAGCGCTCGAGGCCACGTCGCTGCGCCACTGCTACTCGGTCCATCACCAGGGCCTCGACCGGCTCGGCCAGGGCATCGTGCCCGGCGCCGTCGACGACCACGGCCTGGTCGAGGCGGTCGAGCTCGACGGTGCCAGCTGGATCGTCGGCGTGCAGTGGCACCCGGAGGACACCACCTCGGCCGAGCCCGCGCAGCAGCGGCTCTTCGACGAGCTCGTCCGCCGGGCACGCAACGGCCACCCGGCCTGACGCATCCTCCGGCCTACGGGCCGTCCCGCTCGCCGCCCTGGATCAGGGCAGCATGCCGCGCATCAGCGCAGTGGCGTTCTCCGACGCCGACACCAGCCAGCCCGGCGCGATGCCGCCCACCAGCGTGAAGCCCCCCGCCGCCACGCTCGCGAGGCCGCTGGCCAGCGGGACCCGCACCGGCTCGCGGGCATCGTCGCCCGCCTCCGGCTCGGCAGCCCACATGCTGATCATGATCCGCAGGTAGACGAACGCGGCGATCACCGACGCCACCATCGCGATGACGGCGAGCGCCCAGCTCTCCTCCTCGACGGCGGCCTTGATGACACCGAACTTGGCGACGAACCCGGAGGTGACCGGCATGCCCGCCTGGGCGAGCAGCAGCACGGTCATGCCGACGGCCAGGAGCGGACGGGTGCGCCCGAGCCCGCGGAAGGCGCTGAGGTCGGTGGCCCCGTCGCCAGTGCGACCGACCAGGCCGACCACGGCGAAGGTGCCGACCACCATGACGCCGTAGATCATGAGGTAGAGCAGCGTCGACGACACGCCGGTACCGACCTCGGTCTCACCTGCCGTGTGCCCGGCCGCCTCGACGCCGACGAGCAGGAAGCCGGCGTGGCTGATCGACGAGAAGGCGAGCATCCGCTTCACATCGGTCTGCACCACCGCGAGGGTCGAGCCGATCACCACCGTGAGCGCGGCGAGCGCCCACACCGCAGGTCGCCAGTCGTCGCGCCACGCCGGAAGGGCGTAGACGAGGACCCGGAGCATCGCGGCGAACGCGGCGGCCTTGCCGACCGAGGCCATGAACGCCGTGACGGGGCTCGGCGCCCCCTGGTAGACGTCGGGCGACCAGACGTGGAACGGCACGGCGGCCACCTTGAAGGCCAGACCGACGGGCAGCAGGGCGATGCCGGCGAGCGCGAGCGCGTCGGTGCGCTCGGTCTGCACCCGGGTGCTGAACTCGCGCACGATCTCGCCGATGTTGGTGCTGCCCGACGCGCCGTAGATCAGCGCTACGCCGTAGAGGAAGAACGCCGAGGCGAAGCCGCCGAGGATGAAGTACTTGAGGCCGCTCTCCTGGCTCGACAGGCGTCGGCGGTGGCTCGCCGCAAGCGTGTAGAGCGCCAGCGAGAGCACCTCGAGGCCGAGGAACATGACGAGCAGGTCGTTGGCTGCCGACATGACGATCGCACCGATCGCGGCCATCAGGTAGAGCGCGTAGACCTCGGGCCCGTCGAGGTCCTCGCGGGCGAGGTAGTCGGACGTCAGCATCGACACGAGCACCAGCGCGAGGCAGATGGCGATGCTGACGAACATCGAGAAGCCGTCGAAGGCGAGGGCGTCACCGATGATGGTCCGAGCGCCGTTGTCGGTGATGTCGTCCCACAGCACGGCGCTCATGACCAGCGCCGCACCGGCCGACACTGCGCACACGAAGGCGTAGAGGCCGCGCGGCCAGGGCCGGGTGAGCGCACCGACGACGAGCAGCAGCAGGCCGCCGCCGAGCAGGATCAGCAGTGGGCTGACCGCGAACCAGTCGATGGGCGGCCCTTGCAAGGTGTCGGCAGCGATCACGGCTGGGCCTCCTCGTCCACGGGCGCCTCCGGAACGCCCGGCTCCACGTAGCCGGTCCGCTCACTGACGTGGGTGATCAGCGCCTTGACGCTCGGCTCGATGCGGTCGAGCATCGGCTTGGGGTAGACGCCACAGAACACGATCAGCACGAGCAGTGGCGCCAGTGTCGCCGCCTCGCGCACGCGCAGCTCGCGGAAGCCGCGGTTCGCCTCGTCGGGCTCACCGTGGAACACGCGCTGGTAGGCCCACAGCAGGTAGAGCGCCGCCAGGATCACGCCAGCTGCGGCCACGACGGTCCACCACCGAGCGGTGAGGAACGACCCGACGAGCACGAGGTACTCGCCGACGAAGCCGTTGAGCCCGGGCACCCCGATCGACGACAGCATCACCAGCATGAAGACGCCGTCGAAGATCGGCGCGACCTTCTGCAACACCTAGAGCTCGGCGATCTGGCGGGTGTGGCGCCGCTCGTAGATCATGCCGACGAGCAAGAAGAGCGCACCGGTGCTGACACCGTGGTTGATCATCTGCAGGACGGATCCACTGATCGCCTGCGACGTGAATGCGAAGGTGCCGAGCACGATGAACCCGAGGTGGGCCACCGACGAGTAGGCGACGAGGCGCTTCAGGTCGGACTGCATCGTGGCCGCGATCGCGCCGTAGATGATGCCGATCACCGCGAGGGTGAGCCAGAGCGAGCGGCTCCAGATCGCCGCCTCCGGGAAGAGGTAGACACCGAAGCGCAGCAGGCCGTAGGTGCCGAGCTTGAGCATCACACCGGCCAGGATCACCGAACCGGCCGTCGGCGCCTGCGTGTGCGCGTCGGGCAACCAGGTGTGCAACGGGAACACCGGAACCTTCACCGCGAACGCGATCGCGAAGGCGAAGAAGAGCCACCGGCCCGTCGAGGCGGCGAAGTCGGCCTTCTCGGCGAGCTCGACGAGGTCGAAGGTGATGCGGCCGACCCCGTTCGCCTTGCCGAGCACAGCGGTGGTGATGATGCCGACGAGCATGAACGCCGAGCCCACCATCGTGTAGAGGAAGAACTTCGTACCGGCGTAGAGGCGCTGGTCGTACCCCCAGCCGACGATGAGGAAGTACATCGGCACGAGGACGATCTCGAAGAACACGAAGAACAGGAACAGGTCGAGGCTGATGAAGCTCCCCATCATCCCGGCCTCGAGCAGCAGCAGCCACGACAGGTAGCGCCTGCTGTCGTGATGCGGGTCGACGCCCATCACGACGATCGGGAACAGGATGCCGGTGAGCACCACGAGCCACAGCGAGATCCCGTCGACGCCGAGGTGCCACGAGATCCCCCACGGCTTGATCCAGGGATGCTTGCTGACGAGCTGGAAGCCCGCCTCGTCCGTCTCGAACGCGGCGAGCACGGCGATGGCGAGGGCGCCGGTGGCGACGCTGACGAGCGCAGCGGTGAGCTTCACCCATTCCGGGCGACGGTCGCCGAGGACGGCCACGAGCAGCGCGCCGACCGCAGGGACGACGATGAGCGAGGTGAGCAGCGGGAAACCCATCAGATGATCCCCCGGATCACGACGAACCAGACCAGAGCGACAACGATCCCCACGCCGAGCAGGGCGGCGTACTGGCGCACGAAGCCGCTCTGGGTGCGACGCAGCCCGGACGACGAGTTGCGCACGAGGCGAGCCACCCCGTTGCCCGCCCCGTCGACGACGGTGGCGTCGAACCAGGCGATGCGGGCGAAGGCCTTGCGGCCCGGGCCGCCCATGAAGTCGGAGACCGCCTTGTCGTAGTGCCAACCCTCTTCGAGGATGGCCGGCTCGATCGGCGGTCTGCGCTTGTGCACATAGACCGCGACGGCAGCAGCGATGCCGGTGAGGGCGATCACGATCGCGACGACCAGCAGCACGTACTTGTTGCGATAGGCCCACGTCTCACCGATGTCGGCCTCACCGAACTCGACGACGGGGTGGAGCCAGGACTCGAGGTGGTGGAGGCTCTTCGCGAACGGGAGCTGCAGGGCGCCACCGATCGTCGACAGCACGGCCAGCACCACGAGCGGGAAGAGCATCACCTTCGGGCTCTCGTGCGGGGTGAAGTCGCCGTGCGCGCCGTGCTCGTCGTGGGCGTCGTGCCAGCGCGCCTCGCCGAAGAAGACCATCACGACCTGCCGGGTCATGTAGTACGCGGTGAGCAGCGCGGCGACGAGGCCGAGCGCGTAGAGCACGGGGCTCTTCGCGAAGGCATAGAGCAGGATCTCGTCCTTGCTCCAGAACCCCGCGAACGGCGGCACCCCGGCAATGGCCAACCAGCCGATGATGAACGTGATCGCCGTGACCGGCATGAACGCGCGCAGGGCACCCATCTTGCGCATGTCCTGCTCGTGGTGCATGCCGTGGATCACCGAGCCCGATCCGAGGAACAGCAGGGCCTTGAAGAACGCGTGGGTGACCATGTGGAAGATGGCGGCCACGTAGGCCCCGGACCCGATCGCCATGAACATGAAGCCGAGCTGGCTCACCGTGGAGTAGGCCAGCACTTTCTTGATGTCGTTCTGGGCAACTGCCACCGTGGCGGCGAACAGCGCGGTCGCCAGGCCGATGACCGCGATCAGCGTGGGCGCCCACGACGCGGCGACCTCGATCACCGGGTTGACACGGGTGAGCAGGAACACGCCCGCGGTCACCATCGTGGCCGCATGGATGAGGGCGCTCACCGGAGTGGGGCCCTCCATCGCGTCCGGCAGCCAGATGTAGAGCGGGAGCTGCGCGCGCTTGCCGGCAGCGCCGACGAACAGCATCATCGCGATGGCGGTCGCCGTCGACTGCGACAGCGCACCGGACTCGGCGGCCGCGTTGATGCCGCCGTAGCTGATCGTGCCGACGGCCTCGAAGGCGAGGAACATCGCCATCATCACGCCCCAGTCACCGACGCGGTTGGTGACGAAGGCCTTCTTGCCGGCGGTCGCTGCGCTCTCGCGCTCGTGCCAGAACGAGATCAGGAAGTACGAGCAGGCGCCGACGCCTTCCCAGCCGAGGAAGGTGACGAGCAGGTTCTCGCCCAGCACCAGCACGAGCATGCTCAGCACGAACAGGTTCAGGTACAGGAAGAACTTGGAGTAGCGCGGGTCACCGTGCATGTAGCCGGTGGCGTACAGGTGGATGAGCGCACCGATGCCCGTCACGAACAGGCACATCGTGATGCTCAGTGGATCGACCAGGAACGCGAGGTCGACCTGGAGCGAGCCGACCGGCACCCACGAGAACAACGACACGACGTGGCGCCGCTCGGAGGGATCGCGTGACCAGAGCTCGGCGAGCACGCCGATCGAGGCGAGGAAGGACAGCGCCACCATCGCCGTGGCGAGGTAGCCGGCCTTGGGGTCGCCGAGGCGGCGACCGCCGAGGAGGAGCAGCACGAACCCGACGAGCGGGAAGAGCGGCACGAGCCAGACGAGATCGAGCATGGTCAGCCCTTCAGCTCCGCGAGGTCGTCGGCCGTGGCACCGGGTCGGCGCCTCAGGATGGCCACGACGCTGCCGCCGCCGACCACGACCTCGGCCGCTGCCACCACCATCACGAAGAACACCGTCGTCTGCCCGCTGATGTCACCCAGGTTCTTGGCCAGGGCGACGAAGCTCAGGTTGACGGCATTGAGCATGAGCTCGATGCACATGAACATGACGAGCGGGTTGCGGCGCACGAGCACCCCGACCGCTCCGATGGTGAACAGCATCGCGGCGAGCACGAGGTACCACGTGGTGGTCGGCTGCACGGCGACGAGAGCAGCCGTCATTTCGGGCCTCCCGACTTGTCTGGCCGGCGCGACAGCAGCACGGTCGCGCCCACCGCCACCACGAGGAGCACCGACACCAGCTCGAAGGCGAACACGTAGTCGCCGAAGAGGTTGCGGGCGATCTGACGCACGTTGCTGTCAGGATCGCCTGTCACCGTCGCGTCGTCGATGCCGGATCCGCTCGACGACGCGATCGCCGAACGAGCCTGCACCACTGCGGTGACCAGCACCGAGAGCAACCCGACGCCGACGATGATGGCCAACGGCCGCTGCACCTTGATCGGCTCGATGTCGATGTTCTCCACCCGGTCGACGCCGAGCAGCATGATCACGAACAAGAACAGCACCACGATCGCGCCGGCGTAGACGATCACCTGCACTGCGGCGAGGAAGTGGGCCTCCTGCGCGACGAACAGCACCGCCACACCGAACAGCGTGAGCACCAGGCTCAGCGCTGCGTGCACGGGATGGTTGCGCACGATGACACCGACTGCGCCGACGAGCACCATCGCCGAGGCGCAGATGAAGACCACCAACTCCATCAGTGCTGCCCCTGCCCATCCCGAGCGATCGAACGCACGGTCTTCGTCGCCGTGTCGGCGACGTCCTGCTTGGGCTCAGGGGCGCGTGTCCCGTGCCCGAGCTCGTTGCTCCAGCCCACTTCACCGATGAAGTCCGCGTCACCCGACGGCGACGTGGCCCGCATCCAACCGCTCGTGAGGCGGTCCTCGCCGTCGCGCCAGTCCTCCCAGGGGAGCCGCTGCGGTCGACCCTGGTCGTCGACCACCAGCTCGGCCTTGGTGTAGATGGCGTCCTGGCGGTTGGTGAAGCTGAACTCGAACAGCTTGCTCTCGGTGATCGCCTCGGTGGGGCACGCCTCGACGCACAGGTCGCAGTGGATGCACCGCAGGTAGTTGATCTCGTAGACGATGCCGAAGCGCTCACCGGGCGACGTCGGGTTCTCCGGGTCGTTGTCGGCGCCGCGGACGTAGATGCACTTGGCCGGGCACACACCGGCGCACAGCTCGCACCCGATGCACTTCTCCTTCCCGTCCTCATAGCGGTTGAGGACGTGGCGGCCGTGCAGGCGCGCGGGCTTGTCGATCTTCTCGTCGCGGTCCTCGACCGACTTGCCCTTCTTGGCCACCCGGCCGCCCGAGTACTGGGTCGTGACGCGCTTGCCGCCGAACAGGCGGTGCTGCTTCAGGGTGACGGCGAATCCCTCGAGGTACCCCATCAGTACATGGCCCCTTCTCGTTCGCGGTTGCGGGCGCTCACCTTCATCGCTGCGAGCATCAGCGCCGCGCCGCCGCCGGCGACGACCACGGCGATGCCCCCCACGCGCACGCGGTTCCAGCCCTGGTCCTGGG
>DAINND010000097.1:0-9948 GCA_036736065.1 Ilumatobacteraceae bacterium | reverse complement strand
ACGATGTCGTCGCCGAGCGCGGGGACGGGGCCGGCGCCGCGGAACCCCACGGCGGCGAGCGCCCTGCGGACGAGCTCCTTGTCGAGGCTCTCCGGTTCGTCGCCGGTGCTGAGGCGACCCTCGTAGCTGTCGCGCAGCCAGTAACGCGACGAATCAGGGGTGTGCACCTCATCGATGAGCATCAGTGCGCCGGTGCCGACGTCGAGGCCGAGCTCGTACTTGGTGTCGACCAGGATCAGCCCGGAGCGCTCGGCGATGCGCTGGCCGAGCGCGAACAACTCGAGTGCGGTGCCGCAGACCCTGTCCCAGAGCTCCGGCGGCACCAGTTCGCGCCGTACGACGTCGTCGCCGGACAGCGGCTCGTCATGGCCGCCGTCGCCCGCCTTGGTGGTCGGTGTGATGATCGGCTCGGGGAGGCGGCTGTTCTTGCGAAGCCCGTCGGGCAGCCGATGGCCGTCGATCGTGCGCGCCCCGGCGGCGTAGCGCTGCCAGAGCGAGGTGCTCGTCACGCCGGTGATGTAGCCGCGAACGACTACCTCGACCGGCAACGGGTGGGCGGCGCGGGCCACCGTCGCCGCGGGGTCGGGCACGGCGACGAGATGGTTGGCGACGACCCGGCGGGTCTGGTCGAACCACCATGCCGACAGTTGGTTGAGGACCTGGCCCTTGTGCGGGATGCAGGTGATGACCCGGTCGAACGCCGACAGCCGATCGGTCGTCACGAACAACCGCTCGAGGGGCCGGCCGGGAAGGCCGTAGGAGACGCGGACCTTGCCCTCGCGCCGGTCCGGCAGGTCGAGGTGGATGTCGGCAAGGACCTCGGGGCGCTGGACGGCCATCAGCACTCCCTCGCATATCGGACTCCGCGCTCGAACAGCTCGAGGGCCAGGCCGCGGCCGGCGCCACGGCTCCACAGCGGGTGCTGCCGGGCAGTGACGTGGTTCTCAGGATGGGGCATCAGCCCGAGGACCACCCCACTGGGGTCGCACACCCCGGCGATGTCGGCGGACGAGCCGTTGGGGTTGTTCCGGTACCGGAGGGCGACCTGGCCGGTGGCTGTGAGCGCGCCGGGATCGGGGTGGACGTAGCGCCCCTCGCCGTGGGCGATGGGGCAGTCGATCGGTTCGAGGCCGTCGGTCCACACACACCGGCCCGGCACCGGGTCGAGGGTGACCCACTCGCACTGGAACGAGCCGCTGCGGTTGTGCCCGAGTGCCCCGGGCAGCAGGCCGGCGCGCACGAGGGTCTGGAACCCGTTGCAGATGCCGAGCACCGGACGGCCGCAAGCCACGAAGGCCGACAGCTCGTCGCCCACCGCGCTGGTGAGGCCGAGGGCGAACATCCGGCCTGCACCGAAAGCGTCGGCATGGCTGAACCCGCCGGCCACCACCAGCCTGCCCGCAGTGCGCAGCCTGGCGGGCTCGCGGGCCAGCTGCTCGAGGCGGACCGTCTCGGCGCGCGCTCCCGCCCGCTCGAGGGCGAACACGACGTCGCGGTCGCGGTTGGTGCCCGGCGCGGCCACCACGAGGGCCGGTGCGGCCGTCATCCCCGCACGCCTCGGGTGAAGGCCTCGACGGCGACGTCGAGGGGGACTGACCACGCGTCGAAGTCGAGCACGGGATGCGCTGACACCGAGCCGAGCACCACGGCCTCGTCGCCGAGGTCGGCGAAGGCCCCCACGAACCCGGCCACCCGGTCGGGTGGCACCTCGCACACGAAGCGTCCGGTGCTCTCGGAGAACCAGGCGACGACGTGGTCGTCATGGGGTGCCCGGTCGATGCGCACGCCGAGCCGGCCGCCGATGGCCATCTCGGCGAGAGCGACGGCGAGCCCGCCGTCGCTCACGTCGTGGCACGCCGACACGACGCCGGTGCGGAGCAGGCTGTGGAGCAGCGCGTACCGGGCTGGGGCGCGAGGATCGACCGCGGGAACCGTCCCGTCGAGCGGATCGGCGAACGCCCCGATGACGGCGCCGAGGTGGCTGCCGCCGAGCTCGGCGTCTGTCGCGCCGAGGAGGACGAGCGCGTCGCCTGCCTGCTTGAGGTCCGGTGTGATGACGCGGTCGGCGTCGGGGACGTGGGCGACGGCGTGGATGACGAGCGTCGGCGGCACGCTGTGGCGTTCGCCGTCGGCGCCGAGGTACTCGTTGTTGAGCGAGTCCTTGCCCGACACGAAGGGAGCACGGTGCTCGAGCGACGCGGCGACGCACCCGTCGACGGCTGCGACGAGCGCGCCGAACGTCGTCGGCCGCCGCGGGTCGCCCCAGGAGAAGTTGTCCATCAGGACGACCTTGCCCGGGTCGGCGCCGACGGCCACGACGTTGCGGATCGCCTCGTCGACGACGGCCCGGGCCATGCGCTCGGGATCGAGCGTGCCGAACCACGGGTTGACCCCGATGCCGATGGCCAGGCCAGCGGGAGCGCCGGGCTCGGCCAGCACCACCCCGTCGGCGGGTGCATCGAGCGCGGCCCCGATCAGGGGGCGCACCAGGGTGGCGCCGCCGATCTCGTGGTCGTAGCGACGGATGACCGCCTCCTTCGAGGCGATGTTGGGGTGGGCGAGCAGGGTGAGCAGCGCAGCACCCGGATCGCCGACGGACGGCACGGCGCCGTTGCGGTGTGGTGTCGGAGCCACGGCAGCGAGGCACCGCCGCGGTCGGCCGTCGTGCAGGAAGTGGCTGTCGAGGTCGACCACGACCGCGTCGCCGGCGCGCACGGTGACACGGCCGTCACCGGTGAACCGGCCGATGACCGACACCTCCACGCCGCACCGGTCCGCGCGTCGCCGCAACTCGTCGAGCCGTGCCGGATCGACGGCGACGACCATGCGCTCCTGGGCCTCGCTCAGCCAGATCTCCCAGGGGGCGAGCCCGGCGTACTTGAGTGGCACCGCCGCCAGGTCGCCTGTCGCCCCGATCTCCTCGGCCATCTCGCCGACCGCCGAGGAGAGCCCTCCAGCACCGCAGTCGGTGATCGCCGTGTAGAGCCCGCGCGCGTCGCGGAGGAGGTCGATGAGCAACTTCTCGGTGATCGGGGCACCGATCTGGACGCTGGCGCCGGCCACGTCGCCGGTCGTGGCGTCCATGGTCGCGCTCGAGAACGTCGCGCCGCGCAGGCCGTCGCGCCCGGTCCGGCCGCCCAGCACCACGACGAGGTCTCCCGCGTGCGGACCGGTGAGGACGTTGTCGCCATCGGCCGCTGTGCCGATGCAGCCGGCGAAGACCAGCGGGTTGGCCGTGAACCCTGGATCGAACAGCACGGCACCGGCCACCGTGGGCAATCCGATCTTGTTGCCGTAGTCGGCGATACCGGCCACCACGCCCTCGTGGACCATGCGCGGGTGGATCACCCCTGCGGGAAGGTGGTCGGCCGGCAGGTCGCGCGGGCCGAAGCAGAGGACGTCGGTGACCGCGCAGGGGAGGTGCGCCGCGCCGAGGACATCACGGATCACGCCTCCCACTCCCGTGTTCGCGCCCCCGAACGGCTCGATCGCCGACGGATGGTTGTGTGTCTCGGCCTTGACGGCGATCGTCGTCCCCGGCACGAACGAGACGATCCCTGCGTTGCCAACGAAGGCGCTCCGGACGAACGGTGCGGCGATCTGCTCGGTCGCCTGACGGAGCCGGGCGAGCAACGGCGTGGTGAGCGAGCCGTCGGCCAACTCCACGTCGGCACGGAACGACTTGTGCGCGCAGTGCTCGCTCCACGTCTGGGCGAGCATCTCGAGCTCGACGTCGGTCGGGTCGCGTCCGAGGGCGGTGAAGTGGTCGGCGATCGTGCGCAGTTCGGCAGGGTCGAGGGCGAGGCCGCGCTCACGATTGATCTCCTCGCGGGACCGATCGTCGAGCCCGCGCAGCCCGACGACATCGACGACTCCGGTCGCGTCGTGGGCGTGCGCGTGCGCGCTGGCGAACGGGGCATCGATCGGCCCCACGGTGGCTCGTTCGATCACGTCGTTCGAGAGCAGACGTACGGCCAGCCGCTGCACCTCACTGCGTCCCACCTCGAGTGCAGCCTCGATCTCGAACCGGCGGCCGGTCGCCACCTGCCGCCGCCCGACGCTCAGGGCCTCGGCGGCGTGTCGGAGCACCTCGGCGGTGGTGTCCGTGACGCCGGGGAGCAGCGTGGTCTCCACGACGTGCACGGTCGGGCGCTCCTCGTCAGCGACAGCGATCGCCGCAGGCTGCAGATCACCCCACGAACCCTGCTGGAGCAGCGGGTCGACGAGCAGCTCCTCCAGGAGCTGGCGACCCGGGTCGGTGAGGTCGCCGTCGAGGAAGTACAGATCGATCGGGCGGATGTGCTCGACCCAGACGAACCCGAGTGAGTGGGCGTCCGCCAGTAGCGCTGCGCTCCGCGGGTCTGGGCCGATCGACCAGACCGCCAGCCGAGCACCCACTCCCATCCCTCGACTGTACGAACGCGCTGCCCACCGCCGTCCCGTCGATGAACGAAAAGTAAGCTCCCACGAGATGACCCGCATGATCTACGTCCGCCACGGCGAGTCGAAGGTGACCGTCGCCCGCATGGTGGGCGGTCCGCGCACCTGCACCGGCCTGTCCGAGCTCGGCGTGCAGCAGGCCGAGCGGCTCCGCGACCGGTGGCGCACGGCGCCGGAGTTCGTGCCCGATGTCGTCATCGCCAGCCACTATCCGCGGGCGAGAGAGACAGCGTCGATCGTCGCCGAAGCCTTCGGTGCGCCCGACGTCGTCGTCGACGAGGGCTTCGGTGAGCACGACCCGGGGCCCGAGTGCGACGGTCTGCCATGGGGCGTGTTCATGGAGCGCCACGGCGTCGGCGCCTTCGACGGCGACCCGTTCGACGTGACCTTCCCCGGGGGCGAGACCCTAGCGGCGTTCCACTACCGGGTCGGGTCGTCGATCCGGCGGACCATCGAGCAACACCGAGGCGGCACCGTGCTCGTCGTGTGCCACGGCGGCGTCATCGACGCTGCGCTGCGCCAGGCACTTCGCACGACGTCGACGGGCGGGTTCTGGATCAACACGCTGAACACCTCGATCACGGAGCTCCAGCTCGACGATCGCGGCATCTGGTCGTTGCGTCGCTACGGCGACAGCGCCCACCTCGCCGGGCTCCCGGCGAGCTCGCGGGCCGACTGAGGCCGGCGGCGCGGCGCCGCTGTCAGCCAGCGAGCCCCGGGAGCGGCTTGCCGGCGAGATCCGTGCCGAGCATGACCAGGACGTTTGCGTCGCCGAGACCCTCCATCGCGTCGCGGATCGGCACCGGTGTCGGCAACCGCTCGACCACGACACCGCCGAGCAGGCGGGCGATCGACTCGGCTGCGGGCCTGGCCTCCTCACGGCTGTAGACCTTCGTGACGTCGAGGTTCTCTTCCCAACCGGCAGCGTTGGCGGCCTCGCGGACGGTGTAGCCGAGATCTGCCAGTGTGGCCGTGAGGAGCCCGGCCGCTCCGCCGACGTTGCGCGCGTGCGCAACCCTCACGATGGCCCCGGCGGTGACCAGCGGGATCGTGGTGGTCGTGGTGGTGGTCGTGGTCGTGGTCGTGGTGGTGGAGGAGGTCGTCGTGGATTCGAGGATGGTCGACGGAGTCGCTGTGGTCGGGGCGAGCGACACTGCCGAACCGGTCGACGGCGAGTCTCCAGAGGAGCAGGCTCCGAGCGATGAGCAGGCGAGGAGGCTGGAGACGACAGCGCTCAGGGCGGCGTTGACGCACACGCGGGGGGTCATGGAGTCAAGTGTGGCCAGTCGCGTCGGTCGATGCACGTCAATCGACGCTCCCTCGAGGTCGTTCCCGGCCCTGCCGCCTGCGCTCGTACACTCGACGCATGGGACAACTCGCAGGACGAACAGCAGTGGTGATCGGTGGGCACAGCGGGTTCGGCGAGGCGATCTCCCGCCGCTTCGTCGCCGAAGGCGCTCGTGTCGTGATCGCCGGTCGCCGTGCCGATGTGGTCGCCGACGCCGCAGGTTCGATGGGCGCCACTGGGACCGTGTGCGACATCACCGACGATGCGCAGGTCGCTCGACTCGTGGCCGAGGTGACGGCGTCCCACGGTGACATCCACGTCGCGGTCAACTGCGCCGGCTTCGAGCAGTCGACCCCGATCGCCGACCTCACCCCGGACCGCCTCGAGGCGATGCATGCCGTGCAGCTCACCGGGGCGCTCTACTGCATGCGTCACTTCGGCAACGCCATCGCTGCGCACGGCCGAGGCGGTGCGTTCGTGTCGATCTCGTCGCTCACAGCGCACAACCCGAGCCGCGGCCTGGCCGCCTATGCGTCGGCGAAGGCAGGTGTCGAGTACGCGTCGAAGATCGCGGCTGTCGAGTACGGCGACCGTCAGGTGCGCTTCAACGTGATCGCCGCGTCCTTGATCGAGACGCCGATGACCTCGCGCATCTTCCGCTACGAGCCGGCGATCCAGGCCCTGCGCGAGGTCACCCCGCTCGGGCGCATGGGCACCGTGGACGACATCGCGAAGGCGGCGCTGTTCCTGTGCGGTCCCGAGGGAGGGTTCATCACCGGTCAGACGTTGTGCGTCGATGGTGGGGCATCGCTGCTCATGCTGCCGACGCCGCAGATGTTCGCTGATGTGGCGCGCCGCGTCGGCGAGGCCGCGCAGGCCCAGCAGCAACAGCAGCAGTGACCCGTCGCAGCGCTGCTCGTGGTCCATCGGGCGTGCGCGTCGCGGTGGTCGGCGCCGGTTCGGGCGGGGCCACGATCGCGGCTCGGCTGCGTGAGCACCCCGAGGTGCCGGTGGCGCTGTTCGAGGCCGGCCCCGATCATCGCAGCGCCGCCACGCCAGTGGCCATCGCCGGCCCTTCGTACGTCGAGGCCGTGCGCGAGCCCGGCCGGACGTGGTCGTCGCTCGAGGCGGTGCGGGCTCGTGGCCAGGCGGCACGGCCCTACCTGCGCGGCCGCGGCGTCGGCGGGTCGTCGGCGATCAATGCGATGGTGGCGCTGCCGGGCCGACCGGAGGACTACGACGAGTGGGAGCACCTGCACCGGTGTGGGGGATGGGGGTGGTCGGACGTCGAACCGTGGTTCGATCGGACTGCGCTCACCCTGACGCGAGCGCCCGCCGCCGAGTGGGGGGCGCTGAACCGGCTCGTGGGCGCGGTGTGGCCGGAGTCGGCTGGCGGCGTGCCGCTCACCCGCGACCGCGCAGGCCGCAGAGTGTCTGTCAACGACGCGTACCTCGAGCCTGCCCGGGCGCGGCCGAACCTGATCATGCATGGCGACTCCCTCGTCGAACGCATCCTGTTCGAGGGCCGTCGAGCGGTTGGTGTGCTCGTCGCCGGTCGTGAGGTGTCCGCCGACCTCGTCGTGGTGTGCGCAGGGGCGATCCATTAGCCGGCGCTGCTGCTGCGCTCCCACGTCGACACCCCCGGCATCGGCGACGGCCTCTGCGACCATCCGTCGTTCCCGATCACCATCCTCCGCCACGAGCCGGCAGATCCGCGTCGCCTGCCGATCGCCACCGTGGTGCAGCTCCCCGGAGCCGAGGGCCCCGACGACCTCCAACTCCTGCCGATCGACCACGTCGACCTGCAGCACCCCGAGGTCGCCGTCGTGATGGCCGCAGCGATGCGGGTGCACTCCCGAGGCACTGTGCGGCTCGCTGCGGACGGTCCTCATGTCGGCCCGCTCGTGGACTTCGACATGCTCTCCGACGACCGCGACGTCGTGGCCATCGGTCTGGCGATCGACGCGCTCGAGCGCCTCGTGGACGACCCGCGCCTGGCTGCCATCGGATCGGTGCTCCCGTACGACAGGTCCGAGGCCGGCATCCGCGCTGCCGTCGGCGACTACGTGCACGCGGTCGGCACCTGCGCGATGGGTCGGGTGGTCGACACCGCCGGCAGGGTGGTGGGCTACGACGACCTGATGGTGTGCGACGCCTCGGTGATGCCGGTCCTGCCTCGGGCCAACACCCATCTCCCCACGGTGATGCTCGCCGAGCGGCTCGCTGAGGTCACGCTCGAGCGGCTGAGGTCGTCCGGCCGGCTCGACGCTTCGTTGCCGGGCGGGTGACCGGCTCGCAGCAGTCCAGCAGCTCGGCGACGCTCTCGTGGAGCAGGTCGACCATCCGCCACAGGTCCGGCACCAGCTCGCGGTCGGCGATGAAGCCGAAGTCGAGGTTGCCGTTGTAGCTCTGCACGGTCATGTTGAGCCCCTGCCCGTCGGCGAGGGCGCTCACCGGGTAGAAGTGCACGAGCCGGGCGCCCGCCGAGTACAGCGGGTACGACGGCCCGGGGACGTTCGAGATCACCAGGTTGAACGGCGGGTTGAGACGATCGGCGATGCGCAGCCGGCTGTACATCCGCATCGCCCGTGCCGCCACCGCCGGCGGTGCGAACTGCGTGAAGTCCTGCAGGGTCTCGGCGGGGATCGCGGCGAAGTTCTCCTTCGCCGCAGTCATCGCCTGCGTGACCCGCGCCAGCCGTCGTACCGGGTCGGCCTCGTTGGTGGCGAGGTCGGCGAACAGCGCTGACACCCGGTTCTGGTAGGTGTCCTCCTCCGAGCCGGTGCGCACACTGACCGGCACCATGGCGATCAGGGGCTCGTCGGGCAGCGCGTCGTGCTCGAGCAGGTAGCGGCGCAGGGTGCCGCTGCACATCGCCATCACCACGTCGTTGAAGGTGCAGCCGAACTGGCGCCTGATCCGCTTGGCGTCCTCGAGCGGCACGGTGGTGTACGCGAAGCGGCGATGCGCCGTGATCGGACGGTTCCACGGTGTTCGCGGCGCCGGGGAGGGCGGCAGGGCGGGAGCACGGTCGGTGTCGTCGCCGTACTGGGCGCGCAGGCGCTGGCGCAGGACCGAACCGACCGGCCCGGGCAGCGGCTGGGCGAGGAGGGCGGCGAGCGCGCGCAGGCCTCCAGAGCGCGTCGTGGCGGCCAGCTCGCGGGCAGTGCGCGCGCTGAGCCGGGCGAACTTCTCGGGTCGGCGGAGGTACTCGCGCACGGTGAGGCGCAGCAACTCGTCGTCAGTTGGCACCTGCTCGGGCTCCCACGCGGCCGGCGCGCCTGTCGGCCGATAGGTCGGGTCGACGTCGAGGATCGCGGCGAGCATCTCGGCCCCGGCAGCACCGTCGATCGCGGCGTGGTGGATCTTGGTGAGCTGGGCGATCGATCGACCGCCGTCGACGCCTTCGATGACGTAGAGCTCCCACAGCGGCCGCGACCGATCGAGGGGCCGGGCGACGATCCTGCTCACGCCCTCGGCGAGCTGCTCGGGCGTGCCCGGCGGCGGCACGGCGTGGTGGCGCACGTGGAAGTCGATGTCGAAGTCGGGGTCCTCGATCCAGTACGGCAGGTCGAGGCCGAGCGGGACCTCGACGAGGCGACGCCGGAACGGCGCCAACCGTGCGATCCGCTCGAGGATGATCTGCTTGGTGGCCTCGTGCCCGGCCCCACCGGGGACGCCGCTCGTGTCGTAGATGTTGAGCGAGCTCACATGGCCGAACACGCTGGCGGTCTCCATGTTCAAGAAACTCGCGTCGATGCCGTTCAGCTGCCGCATCATCCCAGGATAGAGGCCATTGGAGGGGCGTGCGCAGTGGTGGCCGACGACATCGGGCACAGCCCGACAGCGAGGCTCACCCGGTGCTGCGCTCGCCCTCGACGTGCAGGGCGGCCTCCTCGGCCGGCGCGGTGCCCTCCGTCGTGTCGTCCTCGTCGTCGCTCGCCGTCGAGTCGTCGAGCGCACGGGGAGGCACCGGCGGGTCGAGGACCCGGCGATCGGCTCGCTCGGCCGCTGCTTCGTGCTGCACGCATCGCCGGGCCCAGGGGATCGTCTGCAGCCGCTCGTCGTCGATCGGCCGGTCACACTCGCTGCACCGTCCGAACCCGGCGAGCTCGCTGCGGTCGAGGGCCTCGTCCACCTCGGCGAGCTGGGCGCGCAGATCGAGCTCGGGGGGGCGGGCGGCCTCGCGTTCGAGCAGGTCGCAGGCCTGGTAGGAGGCG
>DAINND010000096.1:0-10075 GCA_036736065.1 Ilumatobacteraceae bacterium | reverse complement strand
GCCCGGGGTGGGGTTCGAACCCACACACCCTCGCGGGTAGGGGGGTTTAAGACCGCCCCGGACAGTCCGGTTGGTGGTACGCCGTCCGTCGAGTGTCGTGTGATCTGGGCCTTCGGTCCGTGCAGTCCGTCGAGTGCGCTCCCGTGATGCGCCGTGTCCTCCAGCTCTGTGCACATCGTGTGCACACGGCTCTCCACCCACCGGTGATCATTCCTCGATCTCCAACTGGCGATCGAGGGCGACGAGCTCCGTGCTCGTCGGCACGCTCCGGATGAGATCCGCGATGAGGTCGTCGTCGCCTCCGACGTACAGCGACCAGAAGTCGACGTCGGTCGCAACGAACCATCGCCGGTCGTCCGGCCAGAACAGATCGGGGTTCCTCCACTCGGTCGGCGAGTCGGGATAGCACACCTCAGCCACCGCAGAAACGGGGCCACCGAACAGGTAGTAGGTGCGATTCGGAAGGTGGAACCGCGGAAGCCTGCTCAATGCCAAGCGCGTGGCGGTGTTCCGCCGTCGGTCCTCCTCGCGCAAACGGAGCCGTTCCTCCTCTCGTCGACGCCGGGTGTCATCGTCGAACGGAGGATCGCCCCACGCAATGTGAGTTGTCGCACTTTCGAAGCCGTGACCCTCCCAAACGGCGAACCAGGCACGATCGGGAGTGCTCGTGTGCAGCGCGCCGGCTGAGGCGACGATCTCGAAGAGTGCGCGGTACGCCGACCACCAGTCCCCCGGCATCGGATCTGGCGCAGCGACACGCAGGACCATCGAGTACTGATTCGGTACGAGCGCACCCACCGTCCACCAGACCCCGCGGCAGGCGCTCTCGATCCAGTCGGCCGGCGCAACGGTTTCTGGCACGCTGAAGTGGTCCCCGAAGATCACCTGCAGAGTCTCTCATCGCGAGCCGAAGGCGACGGGCGCACTCTGGCGGTGGAGCCCCGGCAAGCGTAGCTTTCGTGTTACGCTCCCCACATGGCCTCGACTACTCGTACCGGTGCGGATCGCTATCTCGCGCAGCGCGCCTTGGAGCCCGGCTATTCGGAGGCGTACGACGAGGCTCGGCGGCGGGTCGATGCGATCGACCGGTTGGTGCGGGCGCTCGACGACCGGCGCGAGGAGCTCGGGCTGTCGAAAGCGGAGCTCGCTCGTCGGGCGGAGTTGGCGCCGGAGGCGGTGCGGCGGCTCTTCAGCGTCGACAGTCCGAACCCGACGATCGGCACCTTGACCGCACTGGCGGACGCGCTCGGGTTGGAGCTCGTGCCGCAGCGCCGCAAGGCCGGCTGACCCGGCTACTCGAGCACCGTGCGGCGGCGGAGGAACTCGTCGCGCATCTTCCTCGCGCGCTGGTAGTCCTTCGGGTCGGCGGCGGAGCGCTTCGGCTTGGAGAGGCCGTCGATCACGACGATCGACGACCCGCCGAGGTCGGTGGCGTCGCGTTCGAGGATGCAGAACAGGCGGTGGTTCATCCCGCCGCCCTGGATGCGGACCTCGTAGAAGCCGGCCATCTCGTCGTGCATCGCCTCCCACTTCCCGCCGCCGGAGAACGCCGGCGGCGGCGCTTCGGCGCCGGCGTCGCGCACGGCTTGGAACTCGGCGACCAGCTTGGCGGGGAGCCGGTCGAAGAACTCGATCGCGGGCACCGTCCGGTTCGGGTCGTCGGCGGGGTGGCGTTGGAAGAAGTGGATCAGCCACGGTTCATGCGTCATCACCCTCAACCCCCACCGAGGGTCCTGCTCCACCGAAGATCAGGTCGCCGATGACGCCGGCAGCCTCGCGCTGCAGGCCGGGCACGGCGTGTGAGTAGAGGTCGATGGTGACCGCGATCGACGAGTGCCCGAGTCGATCACTGACGATCGCCGGGTGCACGCCGGCACGCAACGCGATCGTGGCGTAGGTGTGGCGCAGGTCGTGCAGCCGGATCCGCGGCACAGCGGCCCGGGCGGCGAGCCGGTCGAAGGTGGTCGAGAACGACGCCGGGTTCAACGGCCCATCGCCCTCACCGGGGAACACCCATACCGGTCCGGCTCGATGCTCGAGCTGGTCGGCGAGCACGGCGGTGGTCGTCGTGTCGAGCGCGACGAGCCGGCGGCTCGAGGACGACTTCGGAGGACCGATATCGATCCGGCCGTCGACCACCCCGACGGTGCGCCGCACCGACACCTCGGCACGGGCGAGGTCGACGTCGGCACGTTGCAGGCCGAGCACCTCACCGCGGCGCATCCCCGTCGTCGCCAACACCACGAACGCTGCGTACAGCCGATGACCTTCGACCGAGCGCAGGAACTGCTTGAGCTCTGTCACGGTCCAGGTAGTCATCTCCGGTCGCTCGGCACGCGGTGGCGACACGAGCGACGCCACGTTGCGATCGACAAGTCCGTCGCGCTCCGCGTCGGCGAGCGCCCGGTGCAACACGGCGTGCACGTTCGCCACCGTCTTGGCCGACCGACCCGAGGCCAACAACTGGTGCTCGAACCGCTCGACCTCCATTGCCGACAACAACCGCAACGACCCGCCACCGAGACCGTCGACGAGATGGACGACTGCGTTTCGGTACGCCGCCCACGTCGAGTCACGCACCGAGACCCGCGCCCGGGCCAACCACTCCTCCAGGTACTCGCCGGTGGTCGGGCCGAACACCGATACCTCCGGGCGACGGACGGCCTCACGCTCCAGCAGGAGATCGTTCAACACGGCCTGGGCCTCACGTTTGGTGCGGAATCCCTGCCGCGACACCTGCCGACGCTTCCCCGTCTCCGGGTCGACGCCCACGTCGAGGCGGATGCACCAGCCGTCGCTGCGGCGCGTCACCGACCCCCGAGCCATGCAAGAACGCTACCGTTCGTGCGCAATCCGTGCGCGTCAACTCAGATTCGATCAAATGCCGATCACAAAATACCTGGTAGATGAGTGCCGGGACGGGATTCGAACCCGTACATACGTTCGTATAGGAGGGTTTAGGACCGCTTCATTCCGTCCGGCTGGTAATGCCCAGTCCGTCGAGTGGCCTCTGATCTGGACCTTCCGTTCGCCCCGTCCGTCGAGTGCGCTGCCGTGTTGCGCCGTGTCGTCCAGTTCTGTGCACATCGCGTGTACACCAAACGCCGTGCAACGCAGGCAAGCAATCGGCGATCGGGAGCAGCCCCGACGGTTGACAGGTGGGTGATGGAGGCGCACGATCGAGGAATGAAGCGTGTTTGGTGCTTGATAGCCGCGGGGTCGCTCTTAGCTGCTCTCCCGCTGGAACCGGTGGCTGAGGCGAGCAATCGCGAGCCGTTGGACAGCCGGGTTGAGTTCGAGGTTGCGGTAACGGAGCAGTTGGTTCCCGTCGCCCAGCGTCATCCTGGTTTCCTCACATACACGCTGTCACCGAACGACAACCGAGTTACCTTTTGGTTTGACTCAGCCGAGGCAGCAGCAGAGTTCGAAGAAGTAGGCGACGCGCGTTCGAGCGCAACCACGACCGTTGCCACGGGCGTGCTGCCAGCTCCAGTCTCGACGCTGGAGGATGCGACCCGCACCATCTACGAGTTAGCACGAGGCAAGGTTGGCAAAGACGTCTCAAGCGCTGCCCTCGACATCGACAAGAATCGGGTCGTACTCTTCGTCCTTGGCCAGATGCCGCAGGCTGTGGAACAGACTTTGCGTACACTTGTTCCTCCGGGCTTCGACCTCGTTATCGCCACCCAAGACGGCGAGGAGTTCGACACGGCGTGCACATCTCGGACCGCCTGCACCAACCCGATGAAGGCCGGGAACAAGATGGTTTCCTGCACCATGGGCTTCCACGTCCAATACGGATCGGACGTACGTTTCTTCACGTCCGGCCACTGCAGTTGGCCGAACGGATCTGTTTGGGCATACGGAGGTTACCCGCTTATCACGGGGGCCAACTTGCTTTCGAACTATGGGGTGGACGCCCTTCTCGTCGATGTTGATAATTCGCAGGGTTCAAATTTGATCTATGGATGGTCAAGCTCGGTCGCGATGACCGGGTCAAGGTACCCCGCACAGGGCGAGACGGTGTGCGCTTCGCTCTCATTCTCCAACTCCACCCCGTGTGCCAGCGTCGAGTACACGTACACGACCTGGACGAGCTCGACCTGCAGCTGCACTCAGCACGGAGGCAAGGCAGCATGGTCCACCATCGGCGGCGATAGTGGCTCGCCTGTGTTCACGATCAGCGACAAAAAGGCGATCGGCATCAACGCAACGAATCTAGGACGATTCGCACGAGTGCAGGAAGCCGTTGGGCTTCTCGGCTGGCCGGTGCGCACCTGATGAGTAGTCCGCTATGGATGTCCAATGCCTTGCTTTCACTCGCTCTGGTGACCATGTGTTCCTGCGGCGGTAGCAGCGACGAAGTTCGGGTTGACGCCAAGCAACTCGACTCCGGCGTGCGGGTCGCCGTGGACGACCCAGACGCAGTTGTAGATTCGGCAGTTCTGTTCCTGTCGAACGCAACCGGACAAGGGTCCGACGATGCAATCATCATCTCGTACGAGAACGGTCCCTTCTGCGGACTACTTCCGTTCGTCCGGGTGACTATTGACCCGCAGCTGCATTTGCTTGTCGAAATCGAACGGCGACGACCGAGCGGCGAGTGTGACGCTTCGAACCTGACCCTTCGGCTTGAGCTCGAACTCGAGGAAGGTGGCGTTGTGAATCAGGTATCCCAAGAGGTTTCGTAGCGGCGGATGCGTCGCAGACCACGAAACCGGCTGCGGCAGCGATCTCGGGCGGCGGCCACAAGGTCCCATTCGGGATGCCAACGTGGTCACGGTGATTTCGAGTAGGCCCGATTAGCAATGGTTTACGCGTCGTCAAGTTCATCCTGCATCGACTGTCCCGCTCCGCCGAAGATCAGGTCGCCGACGACGCCGGCAGCCTCGCGCTGCAAGCCGGGCACGGCGTGTGAGTAGAGGTTGATGGTGACCGCGATCGACGAGTGCCCGAGTCGTTCACTCACGATCACCGGGTGCACGCCTGCCCGCAACGCGATCGTGGCCTAGGTGTGGCGCAGATCGTGCAGCCGGATCCGCGGCACACCGGCTCGGGCGACGAGCCGGTCGAACGTGGTCGAGAACGACGCCGGATTCAGCGGACCATCACCCTCACCCGGGAACACCCACACGGGCCCGGCGCGATGCTCCAGGTGGTCGGCGAGCACCTCCGTGCTCGTGGTGTCGAGAGCGACGAGCCGGCGGCTCGAGAACGACTTCGGCGGACCGATCTCGATCCGGCCGTCGACCACGCCGACGGTGCGCCGCACCGACACCTCGGCACGTGCAAGATCGACGTCGGCGCGGTGCAGACCAAGCACCTCACCGCGGCGCATCCCCGTCGTCGCCAACACCACCAACGCCGCATACAACCGATGGCCCTCGACCGTTCGCAGGAACTGCTTCAGTTCCCCGACCGTCCACGTGCTCATCTCCGGTCGCTCGGCACGCGGTGGCGACACCAGCGACGCGACATTGCGATCGACGAGTCCGTCGCGCACGGCGTCGGCGAGCGCCCGGTGCAGCACGGCGTGTACGTTCGCCACCGTCTTGGCCGACCGACCCGAGGCCAACAACTGGTGCTCGAACCGCTCGACCTCCAGCGGGGACAGCAACCGCAACGAACCGCCACCGAGACCGTCGACGACATGCGCTACTGCGTTGCGGTAGGTCGCCCACGTCGACTCGCGCACCGACACCCGGGCACGGGCCAACCACTCCTCCAGGTACTCGCCCACCGTCGGACCGAACACCGATACATCCGGCCGACGGACGGACTCGCGCTCCAGCAGGAGATCGTTCAACACCGCCTGAGCCTCACGCTTCGTGCGAAACCCCTGACGGGACACCTGCCGACGCTTGCCTGTCTCCGGGTCGACGCCCACGTCGAGGCGGATGCACCAGCCGTCGCTGCGGCGCGTCACCGACCCCCGAGCCATACGAGAACGCTACCGTTCGTGCGCGTTCCGTGCGCGTCGAACCAGAGTCGAACAGTAGTACGTCATGAAGTACCAGCTAGATCGGTGCCCGAGACGGGATTCGAACCCGTACATACGTTCGTATAGGAGGGTTTAAGCCCCCCGCGTCTGCCAATTCCGCCACCCGGGCCTGCTCGGGAGGCTAGCCACTGCGTGCAGGTGCGGGGCCCTGCGACCGGCGGGGCAACGACAACCGAAGAGTGACGATCACGAGATCACGATGTTGCAATAATGCTATGCCCCGTCCATACTGCTCCCGTGGAGACGACACGAGGCGGACGGTCGTGGCGAGTTGCGCTGGGCGCAGCAGCCGTGGCGGCAATGGCACTGGCAGCATGTTCGGGCGACGGCGGGGAGGCAGGCACCACCACGGCGCCGCCCGTCGAGAGCACGGCGGCGCCCGAGCCCACCGACTCGACGGCACCGGCGACGACATCGACGATCGAGTGGGGCCCCTGCGACGACCCGGAGATCGACGACCCCGCGCTCGAATGCGCCACGCTCGCGGTGCCGCTCGACCACTCGGCCCCCGAGGGCGACACCATCGACCTCGCGCTGGTGCGCCTCCCGGCGTCCGGCGACCGGGTCGGCGCAGTGCTGACGAACCCGGGCGGGCCCGGCGCGTCGGGTGTCGAGTTCATCGCCCTCGCCGGCGGCGCCATCCAGGCGCAGCTCGGGCTCGAGCAGTTCGATGTCATCGGGTTCGACCCGCGCGGCGTCGCCCGCTCCGCAGGGGTGCGCTGCCTCAGCGACGCCGAGTTCGATGCCGGCGTCTACCTCGACACGACCCCGGACACCCCCGCCGAGCAGGAGCTGTTCGACAACGCCCCTCCGTCGCTCGACGAGGCCTGCATCGAGACCTACGGCGAGGACCTGCGCTCGTACTCGACGGAGAACGCAGCGCGCGACATGGACGCCATCCGCGCCGCGCTCGGCGACGAGCAGATCAGCTTCTACGGCGCCTCCTACGGCAGCAACCTGGGCGGGGTGTACGCCACCCTGTACCCCGACCGTGTGCGCGCCATGGTGCTCGACGCGGCCTACGACCCGGCGGGCGACAGCGCCGAGGAGGCGCTCACCACTCAGGTCGTCGGCTTCGAGAAGGCCTTCGACAACTGGGTGCAGTGGTGCACGGACTCGCCGGACGAGTGCGCCTTCGCGAGCAGTGACGTGGGCGGCGACTGGGACGTCTTGATGGACCAGCTCGACCTCGAGCCGATCACCCACACCGACGGCCGTCTCGGCAACGACACGGTCATGGCCTACGCCACCATCCAGGCGCTCTACAGCCCGATGACATGGCCGCAGCTGGCCGATGCGCTCGCCGAGGCACGCGACGGCTCGGCCGAGGGCCTCTTCGCCCTGGCCGACAGCTACATCAGTCGGGAGCCGGACGGCACCTACGACACCTCCCTGCAATCGCTCTGGGTGATCGACTGCGCGAGCGGGTTCTCTGCGCCGACGCCTGACGACCCGGAGGCCGCGCTCGCCCGGCTGCAGGAGGCGGCGCCGCGCTTCGCGGCCGACATGACCGTCGAGGACGTCGTCGAGCTGTCCGCGTGCCGCGAGGCGCTGCCCGATGTGCAGCCCGTTGCGCTCACCTACGACGGCACGGCCCCGATCGTGGTGATCGGCGGCGAGAACGACCCCGCCACCCCGATCCGCTGGGCCGAGGAGATGACCGCGGCGCTCGGGCCGAGCGCGAGCCTCGTGCGCTACAGCGGTGACGGCCACGGAGCAGTGCTGGTCTCGACCTGCGTCACCGAGATCGCCGGCGCCGTGCTCGCGGACCTCGAACTGCCGACCACCGACACGGTCTGCGACCCCGACCCCGAGGTGGAACGGCCCGAGTGGTGGGACGAGCTCCCGCTCGAGGGACTCGTCGAGCTCGACACGAACCCGGCGCTGGCTGCGTCACTCGGCATCGGGCCGACGCTCGCCTACAGCGAGGTCGGCTACAGCGAGCTCGATCCGGCTGCCTTCCTCGACGCCCTCGACGAGGCGATGGCCAGCGTGCCGGGCTGGGTGAACGCCGGGCGTCAACAGCCCATCGCCGAGATCGACCAGGCCACCTTCCTGATCGACGACGAGGTCTTCTCGGTGCTCGTGATCGGCCAGGACGACCTGACCTCACCCGATCTCGCCGAGCTCGCCCCGCTCGTGGAGGGTGAGCGCACGGTCGTGGTGCTGCTGCACTTCCCCGTCTGACGCTGGCCGGGCACCACCCGGCCCCCCACACCGGCGCCGTCAGGCGACCTTGCCGACCGGGGCCGCCACCGTGGGCCACTGCTCGGCGGCCACCTGCCACAGCTCGGTGCGCAGCCGGTCGGCCATGGGTGGCTGCAGTTGGTTGGCCACCACGACCCCTTCGATCATGTCGGAGAGCACGGCGAGCCACGGGCGGTCGCGCACCTGCACCGCGACCACCACCCCGCCGGCGTGGCGGCGCACGGTGCGCTGTGCCCCGACCACCCGCGGCGGGCACCGGAAGCTCGGCGCCACCAGCCGCCGACGCCGCGCCTCGCGGGCGAGCAGGCGCGCTGCATGGGAGAACTCGACGGTGGTGCCAGGGGTGGACGGACGGGACATGGCGCCATGGTGCTCGCGGGGTGTCACGAAGTTGCCTGCGCCCCGGCTGCCCGGCCGTCGCACACCGCGTCGGTAGTGTCGACGACGATGGCGGCAGCCGAGCTCACCCCGGTGCAACAGCGGATCCTCGCCCAGATCCGTCGCGAGCCCGAACCGCTGGTGTTCGCCGAGGCGTTCATCGACGGGCTGCTGCAACGAGCCGCGACCGGGTTCGCCGAGCTGTCGGCGCGCCTCGGCGGCGAGAAGCTGTGGGTGAGCAAGCACAGGGTGACGAACGCCCTCGCGTGCGAGCAGCGCTACCTCGCGCCGGACGACTTCCGCTGGTCGACCGCCACCGCCCGCGGCTCGGTCACCCACAAAGCCGTCGAGCTCTTCCTCAACTGGCGTGACGAGCCGGTGCCCGCAGTGATCGTCGACGAGGCGATCCGCCGCCTCACCGACGAGCCCAACGAGCTCGGCGTCTGGCTCGGTGGCCTCGACGCCGCCGACCTCGCCGAGCTGCGCGGCTACGCGACCGAGCGCTTCACCCGCTTCGTGCAGGACTTCCCGCCACTCGACTGGCGCGCCGAGCCGATCCCCGAGGCGATGGCCCGCTACGCCGCGAGCAGTTGCATCACCCTCGGCGGCCGCGCCGACCTGGTGATCGGCAAGCCCGAGGGCCGGATCAGCAAGCGGGTGATCATCGACTTCAAGACCGGCGCGCGCAACTCGGTGCACCGCCTCGACCTGCAGTTCTACGCCCTCGTCGAGACCCTGCAGCGCGAGGTGCCTCCGCGCAAGCTCGTCACCTACTACTTCGACGAGGCCGCCGCCGAGGCCGAGGCCGGCACCGAGGGCATCCTCGACGCCGCCCTCGACCGCGTGCTCAACGCGATCGAACGGCACGCCGAGCTCCACGTCGACGGCCGCGAGCCGGTGCTGCGCCCGAGCGGCGGATGCCGCTGGTGCCCGCTGCTCGCCGACTGCCCCACCGGCGCCGCGCACCTCGCCTCGCTGCGCGACGACGGCAGCCAGGGCTTCGACGACTGACCCGGGCGGGCGCCGTGACCGCCCGCAACACTGCAGGGATCAGGGTGTCATCAGCGCCGTCGGCAGACCGAGGCCGGCGCCCTGGCGGAACGTGGCGATCAGCCGGCCGGGTTGCACCGCCTGCTTCGGCAGCGAGATCACATCGGGGCCGAGCGTGGCGCACACCTCGTGCAGGTCGTCGACGATGAGGACGAAGCCCCAGAACGACGCAGACGGCGCAGTGACCTGCGCTGTCTCGACGACCGCGATGATCAGCCCACCGAGGCGGTGGAAGCCCTGGCGCACCGGACCCGCCTCGCGGATGCGCTTCAGCGGCTCACCCGTCGCGGCTTCGATCGCTCCGCATGTGCGTTCGAGCGACGAGGTCATCACCACGAGGTGGTCGAAGCGGCCGCCGGCGAGCAGACCCTCGCCCCGCTCGCCCGGCGCGGGCAGCAGCCCGTGCACCGTCGCGAGCCCGTCGATGGATGCGGGTGG
>DAINND010000095.1:0-10107 GCA_036736065.1 Ilumatobacteraceae bacterium | reverse complement strand
CGCCGTGTGCCACCTGGCCCTGACTCCGCAACCTGGGCCGGATGTGCACCGACGAGGGCCGCACCCATCGGGGGCGGCCCGCGTTGCGTTCTCCGGTCGGAGCGGGTGCGTCAGCCCAGGATCTTGGCCTTGAGCTTCTCGTACTCGTCGGCGCTGATCGCGCCCGAGTCGAGCATCGACTTGGCGTTGGCCAACTCGGTGGCGGCGCCACCGGTGCCGGCTGCCTGCTTGACGTAGGCGTCGAAAGCCTTCTGGGCCTCCTGGGCCTGCTGCATCTGGCGCTCGGCCATGCCCTTGCCGCGGGTGAGCAGGTACACGAACAACGACAGGAACGGCAGCACGATGAGCAGCACGAGCCAGATCACCTTCATCAGCCCACCGACCTCGCGGTCGCGGAACAGGTCGCCGACGACCTGGAAGAACAGGATCAGGTAGCTCATGAAGAGGAAGCTGATGACGATGAACCAGAACACGTCCCAGAACGTGGTCGCTGCGAGCATGTGAACTCCTTGGTAGAGGGGCAACCGGACGGCTGCCTGCCGAACGGCCACCTTATGTAGGTGCGGCTCACCATGTGGCGGATCACCCCGGCCGGGTGATCGACCGAGCGGGTGTCAGATCGCCTTGCCGGGATTGAGCAGGCCTTCGGGGTCGAGGGCCTGCTTCAGGCGCCGCTGCCAGGCGATCTGCACCGAGTCGAGCTCGCGTTCGAGGAAGCGCTGCTTCAGGGTGCCGACGCCGTGCTCGGCGGCGAGCGTGCCGCCCAGACCGAGTGACAGGTCGACGATCTCTTCGAAGGCCAGGTGCACTCTGGCCACCTCGGCGGCATCGTTGCCGTCGAACAGCAGCAGGGGATGCATGTTGCCGTCGCCGGCATGCCCGATGGTGGGCAGTCGCACGTCGTGGCGCCGCTCGATGTCGAGGATGCCTGCGAGCAGCTCGGGCAGCCGTTCGCGAGGCACGGCGACGTCCTCGGGCAGCATCGCCAGGCCGAGCTGCTCCCAGGCCGGCCACACGCGCCGGCGGACCTCGATGAACATGTCGCCCTCGGTTGCGTCGGTGACGTGGTGGACCTCGGATGCGCCGGACTGCGTGCAGATGCCGGCCATGTGGACGATCGACTCGGCAGCGTGGTCTCCGGCGGTCTGCATGAGCAGCAGGCAGGCGGCGTCGGTGTCGAGGCCCATGTTGTAGACCGCGTCGACCTGGCGCAGGCAGGCCTGATCGACGATCTCCATCAGCGTCGGCTCGTGCCCGGTCCGGAAGATCTCGACGATCGCCGCTCCTGCGGCTGGGAGCGAGGGGAAGTACGCGACCGCGGTCGACGGTGGCGGCGGTGTCGGGATGAGGCGCACCGTGGCCTCGGTGACGATGCCGAGCACACCTTCGGAACCGACGAACAACCCGGTGAGGTCGAGCCCGGCAGTCTGCTTGAGGGTGTGTCGGCCGGTGTGGAGGACCTCGCCGGACGCCAGCACCACCTCGAGCCCGATGACGTAGTCGCGTGTGACCCCGTAGCGGACGCAGCACAACCCGCCAGCGTTCGTGGCGATGTTGCCGCCGATCGAGGAGATCTCGAACGAGGCCGGGTCCGGCGGGTAGAACAGCCCGTGCTCGGCCACGGCGCGCTTCAGGTCGCCGTTCAGCAGCCCGGGTTGCACGCGGGCCATTCGGTTCACGGGGTCGATCGACAGCACCTCGCGCATCCGGTGCATCGACACGATCAGGCAGCCGTCCACGGCGTTCGCGCCGCCGGTGAGGCCGCTGCCGGCGCCGCGGGTCACCACGGGGGCGTTCGCCGCTCGTGCCGCTTCGACAGCGGCGACCACGTCGGCGGTGGAGCGCGGCATCACCACGACATCGGCGGTGCCGGCGCGTTCGAACACGGCGCGATCCTGGGAGTAGGCCGCCACTACATCCGGATCGGCCTGGATGCACTCGTCGGGCAGCCTGGCGCGGAGTTCGTCGAGCAAACGCACGGTCCGGACCCTAGTCGGAGGGTCGGGCGTTGGAGGATAATACCCCATGGGGTATACTCGGAGCCATGCGCAGAGCTCGATCAGTAGCAGTAGCAGCGACGCTGACGGCAAGCTTCCTGGTGGCCGCCTGCGGCGGCGAGGTGACGTCCCCCGCTGCCGCACAGGACCCGTCTGCCGCGGCGGACGGTTCGATGGTGGCGGTCGACGGACGGGTCGTCATCGACGTCCGGACCCCCGGCGAGTTCGCCGAAGGCCACCTCGACGGCGCCCTCAACCTCGACGTCGAGAGCGGAGCGTTCGAGCAGGGCCTGTCCGAGCTCGACCCGACCCAGAGCTACATCGTCTACTGTCGGAGCGGCCGTCGCTCGGCCATCGCCACTGCGTTGATGGCGGAGCGAGGGTTCGCCGACGTGGCCGACCTCGGCTCGTTGGAACAGGCTGCGGAGGCGACGGGTCTCCCCGTGGTCAGCGGCTGAGCGCGACGTCACGAAAGGCAGGTCACGATGGCCACCATCTCCCTCACCATGGACACCTTCGAGCCGACCGTGCTGCAGGACGGCATCACGCTCGTCGACTTCTGGGCCTCGTGGTGCGGCCCGTGCCGGATGTTCGCGCCGGTGTTCGAAGCGTCAGCCGAGAAGCACCCCGACATCCGCCACGCCAAGGTCGACACCGAGGCCGAGCAGGAGCTCGCCGGGGCGCTGCAGATCCGCTCGATCCCCACCGTCATGGCCTTCCGCGACGGCGTGCTCGTCTTCTCGCAGCCCGGTGCGCTGCCGGCCCATGCGCTCGAGCAGCTGGTCACCGCCGTTCGCGAGCTCGACATGGACGACGTGCGCCGCGAGATCGCCGAGCACGAGGGCGACTGACGCCGAGCGAAGCGTCGGCCGCGTCGCCGATGCGTCGCCGAGCAGCTCAGAGCGTGCCGGGATAGTGCCGGCGGACGTGGTCGGGGTAGCTGCGGACGTAGTAGTTCCACAGCTGCTCGCCGTAGAGGCCGACCGGAGCGCCGACCACGCCCGACTCGCCCGACAGCAGTTGGTCGCGGCGGGCCATGAACCCGGTCTCGCGGTGGCGGGGGCTGGTAGCGACCGCCTCGACGAACTCAGGTGCGAGGTCGAGTGGGGCGAGGGGTGTGCGCAGGTCCGGACCGTGGAAGTAGGCCGACGACCGGCGCGGCTCGGAGGCGATCACCCGATGCATCGTTGCGACGTAGTAGTTGCCGGTCATCGCCTGCAGGTTCTCGCCGAGGTTGACGACGATCGTGCCGGGGGTGGGTGGCACGTCGATCCACCGTCCGTCCGGTCCGCGGGCCTGCAGCCCGCCGACGCCGTGCTGCCAGAGCAGGGTCAGGAACCCTGCGTCATGGTGCGCGTTCACGCCAGCCTCGCCGGGGGGAGTTGCCGGGTAGTTGATCAGCTTCACGAACGACAACGGCCGCTCGCCGAACAGGGCGGTGAAGGTGTCGGCCGGCAGGCCGAGGCCGACGGCGAGCGCCGACATCAACTCGTCGGCGAGCGCTCCCATCCGATCGAAGAACTCCTCGACCACCGCCCGGAAGCCGGGCAGGACGTCCTCGGCCAACCACTGGTTCGGGCCGTCGAGGCGCAGGTAGGCAGGCTCGACATCGGCGGGCCGAGGCGAGTGCTCGGTCGAGACGTCGAGCTGCTCGCGGTAGTCGACCCGGTTGTCGGTGAGCTCGGCACCGACGCGTTCCCACCCCCTGAAGTGGCGCGATCCGGCCTTGTCGATGCTCGCCTTGACGGATTCGGGCAGGGCGAAGAACGCGTCGAGCGCAGCGAAGTACCGGTCGATGAAGCCCTGGTCGATGCCGTGGTCGACGAGCAACAGGACGCCCACCCCGTGGCAGACCTCGCGCAACTCGTCGGCGAAGGCCGCCCGCTCGTCGTCGTCGCCCTGCCAGCGAGCGAACGACAGCGTCGGGATCGTGGCGACAGCGAGGTCGGTCACGGGTGGCCCCCCGGCAGCTCGAGCAGCCGAGGCCGTCCGACGATCAGCGGGTCGAGCTGACCGATCCGGTCGACGTCTTTGGTGGTGTAGGGCAGTGAGTGGAGCACGAAGCGCATGGCGTTGACCCGCGCCCGTTTCTTGCAGTCGCTCTTGATCACCGTCCACGGGGCATCGGCGGTGTCCGTGTGCTCGAACATCGCCTGCTTGGCAGCGGTGTACTCGTCCCACTTGTCGAGCGATGCCAGGTCGATGGGCGACAGCTTCCACTGCTTGAGGGGATGCTTGCGCCGCTCCGCGAACCGCCGCTGCTGCTCGGCCTGCGTGACCGAGAACCACAGCTTCACGAGGTGGATCCCGCTGCGCACGAGGTTGCGTTCGAACTCGGGCGCCTGCCGCATGAACTCACGGTACTCGTCGTCGCTGCAGAAGCCCATCACGCGCTCCACCCCGGCGCGGTTGTACCAGGAGCGGTCGAAGAGCACGATCTCGCCGGCCGTCGGCAGGTGCTGCACGTAGCGCTGGAAGTACCACTGGCCGCGCTCGGCCTCGGTCGGCTTCTCGAGGGCGACCACGCGGGCGCCGCGGGGGTTGAGGTGCTCGGTGAACCGCTTGATCGATCCGCCCTTGCCGGCCGCGTCGCGTCCCTCGAACAGGATCACCACGCGTGCGCCCGTCTCCTTGACCCAGGCCTGCAGCTTCAGCAGCTCGACCTGGAGGTGGTACTTCTGCTCTTCGTAGGTGCGCCGCCGCATCAGGTTTCGGTAGGGGTAGGCGGCGTCGCGCCACCCGTCGACGAGCTCGTCGTCCGGATCGATCGGTGGGACCCCGTAGCTCACCGTCGGGGTCGGGGCGAGGCGAGCCTGCATCTCGTCGGCGGCGAGGCCGGTGAGGTAGTCGCGCAGCCAACTGGCCACGTCGGCCAGCTCGTGAGGGGCGGCGGACGCCAACACGTCGCGGATGGAGCTCAGCGTCGACCCGCTGGCTGCCTCCACCGCCTCGTCGATCGTGAAATCGGCGATCGCCGACGAGGACTGCGCCGGTGCGACGTCGCCGTCTGCGGCGCGCCGTGACCTGGTGCTCGTCGCGCGGCGACGTGGTGCGGTGCTCGGGCTCGAACGCGACATGGCCCCCCTCGGATCGTCGACTCAGCATCGCGTCGGGCCGGCCGCGGAGGGAATGGACGAAGGACTGAACGTGGATGGGACGTTCGGCCCTATCGGGAACATGGACCCGGACCGTCCCGACCTGGCAGAGTCGTCGGAGCGACGACGAGAGGGGAGCCGACGATGACCGGGACGATCGACCGTGAGGCGTTGCGGGAGAAGTACCGGGCCGAGCGCGACAAGCGCCTGCGGCCCGATGGCAACGCACAGTACATCGAGCCGAAGGGGCGCTTCGCCCACTTCCTCGACGACCCGTACGTCGAGCGTGTCGAGCGCGAGCCACTGCACGACGAGGTGACCGTGGCGATCATCGGCGGCGGGTTCGCCGGTCTCGTCACCGGCGCACGCCTGGTTCAGGCCGGTGTCACCGACGTGCGGATCATCGAGGGCGGCGGTGACGTGGGCGGCGCCTGGTACTGGAACCGGTACCCGGGGGCGATGTGCGACACCGCCGCGATGGTGTACCTGCCGCTGCTCGAAGAGACCGGTCACGTGCCGACCATGAAGTACGTGCTCGCACCGGAGATCTACGGCCATGCCCGCCGCATCGCGACGACGTTCGGGCTGTACGACAATGCGCTGTTCTCCACGGCCGTCACCTCGCTCGACTGGGACGAAGCGAGCTCGCGCTGGATCATCAGCACCGACCGTGGCGACCGGATCCGCGCCCGGTTCGTCTCGATGGGCCTCGGCCCGCTGCACCGGCCGAAGCTTCCGGGGATCGAGGGCATCGACTCCTTCGGCGGGCACTGCTTCCACACCAGCAGGTGGGACTACGCGTACACCGGGGGCAGCTACGAGGGCGCGCCGATGACCGGCCTGGCCGACAAGCGGGTGGGCATCATCGGCACTGGCGCCACCGCTGTGCAGTGCATCCCCCATCTCGGTCGTGCGGCGAAGGAGCTCTACGTGTTCCAGCGGACACCGTCGAGCATCGACGTGCGCAACAACCACGCCATCGATCGCGAGATGGTGGAGTCGTTCGAACCGGGTTGGCAGCAGCGCTGGTTGATGAACTTCGTGACGCTGCAGACCGGTGGCTTCACCGACGAAGACCTGGTGATGGACGGCTGGACCGACATCACCAAGCGGATCCGCGACCGGATGATCGCCCAGATGGGCACCAACGGCTTGGGCCCGGAGGCGATGCTCAAGGCCTACGAGGAGAGCGACGACGAGAAGATGGAGGAGATCCGCGCCCGGGTCGACGCGGTGGTCGCCGACCCGGCGACGGCCGAGGCGCTGAAGCCCTGGTACCGGCAGCTGTGCAAGCGCCCCTGCTTCCACGACGAGTACCTCGACACCTTCAACCGGCCGAACGTGCACCTCGTCGACACCGATGGCAGGGGGGTGGAGCGGATCGACGAGACGGGTGTGTGGGTGGGCGGCAGACATGTCGAGCTCGACTGCATCGTCTTCGCCTCGGGTTTCGAGGTCGGCACCAGCTACTCCCGGAGAGCGGGGTTCGAGACCGCAGGGCGAGACGGCGAGCTGCTCTCGGAGCACTGGGCCGAGGGGATGCACACCAAGCACGGCATCCATGTGCACGGCTTCCCCAACCTGTTCCTCGTCGCCCCCAACCAGGGCGCCAACCTGATCAGCAATGTCACCCACAACTACGTCGAGCAGGGCGCCACGATCGCTGCCGTTGTCGCCCACGCCCTCGAGGTGGGGGCAGAGCAGGTCGAGGTGACGGCTGAAGCCGAGCAGGCGTGGGTGCGGCTGCTCGAGGGCAGTGTGCGGGCGTTCATGGGTAGCCCCGACTGCACCCCCGGCTACTACAACAACGAAGGCCAGCCCGTTGGCCGCAAGGAGCGGCTGAACGGCAGCGGCTACCCGGAGGGGCCGGTGGCGTACTTCCGCTACATCGACGAGTGGCGCAGCTCGGGCGAGTTCGAGGGCCTCGAGTTCCGCTGACTCGGCCGGCCCTCCGCCCTAGCCGAGGCTGACGATGGCCTCGTGCTCGAGCGCGGCGACGACCACACCATCCACCACGACATGCACGTCGAGCGTGGCGCGCTCGTCGCTGCCGACGACCCGGCGGCCGACCACGCGGGACTCGACGACGGCGACCTGCGCACCCGCATCGGTGTGGATCGCGTTGCGGGCATGCTCGGGCAAGTTGGCGGCCCGGACCGCCCAGTCGACGGGCAGCGGCAACGGGTCGGAGTGATCCACGACGGCCATCCTGCCAGGCCGATCCGCTCAGGTGGACGAGTTGTGTGCCGCTGTCTCTGCGAGACGCTGCGCTTCGGCCTTCTTCCAGAAGACCCCGACGACCGCGGTGAGGATGATCGTGGCGATGCCCGAGACGACGAGCGACAGCCAGACACTGCCCTCGAGGCGCGATCCGACCGCATAGCCGAGCCACGACGCGTAGAGCGCCCACAGCCCCGAGCCCAGGATCTCGGCGGGGAGATAGCGCCGAACCGGGAGATCGAGCGCGCCGGCCGTGAGGGCATTGATGACCCGCAGCCCGGGGATGAACCGGCCGACGACGAGGAAGGGCTGGCCGAACTTGGTGAAGAAGTAGCGACCGCTCTCCATCCGCTCTGCACCGATGGCTCGCTCGGCCCAGCGGGTGATGCGCTCGCTGCCGCTGCGGCCGAGCACGTAGAGGAAGACGTCGCCGATGAACGCGCCTGCCCACGCGGCCGCGAACACCCAACCGATGGCGAGGTCGCCCTGGCTGGCGAAGGTTGCCGCCGTCACCACTGCCGTCTCGCCCGGCAGGATGGGCACGAGTGCCTCTGCCGCAACGCACAGCATCACTGCGAGATAGGCCATCACCGAGCCGGCCGAGCCGAGCTCGCCAATGGCCTCGCTGATCCCGCGCAGCGCTCCCGCCAACATGGAGCCGAGGTTCCCATGGTCGGCCAGGCCTCGATTCACCCTGAATGGGTGAATCGGTCATGCCACGCCGGGCCGACACTCCCAGCATGCTGTGGACCGCACTCGGTGATGCCCTGCCTCAAGCCTTCGGGATCGCCATCAGCCCGATCCCGGTCGTGCTCGTCATCCTCATGCTCGTGTCGTCGCGAGCGAAGGTGAACGGACCGTTGTTCCTCGCCGGCTGGATGATCGGCGCAGCGGTGGTGACCGGCATCGGGTACGTGCTCGCCGATGTGGCCGAGGCGGACCAGGGTGGTGCTGGGTCCGACGGAGTGGCGGTCGGGCAGTTGCTGTTCGGCCTGCTCTTCTTCGGCCTTGCGGCGCGTCAGTGGCGGTCGCGCCCGAAGCCGGGGGAGGAGCCGCCGACGCCGAAGCTGTTCGCCGCAGTCGACGGCATGGGCCCGCTCAAGGTGTTCGGGCTCGCGTTCGTCGCCTGTGCCGTCAACCCCAAGAACCTCCCGCTCGCCGCGTCCGGCGGGGCGGCCATGGCCCAGGCAGGTCTGTCGACCGGGCAGGGAGTCGTTGCCGTGCTCGTGTTCGTGCTCATCGCCTCTGCCTCGATCGCTGCACCCGTGGTCGTCTATCTGGCACTCGGCGATCGTTCGGCTGCGGTGCTGGCCGGCTGGAAGACCTGGCTCGTTGCCAACAACGGCACGGTCATGACCGTGCTGTTCGTCATCCTCGGGGCGAAGATGGTGGGCGCAGGGCTCGGGCTGTTCGCGTGACAGGATCTGAGGCGTGAGCGGAGCTACCAGTTGGTCGTCGTCGGAGTCGCTGGCGTCGTGGCGGCCGGGACCGGCTCGCGATGCGATCGTCGGCTTCCTGCGTGACCGCGCCGCGCTCGCCACGGCGCAGCGGCAGGCGGTGTTCGACAACGACGGCACGTTGTGGTGCGAGAAGCCGGTGTACCCGCAGCTCGCCTTCTTCGTCCACGAGCTCCGCCAGGCCGTCGAGGAACGGCCCGAGCTGGGCGATCGCGCCGAGTACGCGGCGTTGCTCGGCAACGACCACGCCGCCGTCGGCGCCCTCGGGCTGCCGCGCATCGGCATGGCCCTGCTCGAGCTGTTCGCGGGCTGGACCCCCGAGCAGTTCGCCGAGCGGTCGCGGCACTTCCTGCAGCATGCGCCTCATCCGACACTCGGCCGCCAGTTCGGACGCGCCATCTACCGGCCGATGCTCGAGCTGGCCGAAGCGCTGCGCGCCCACGGGTTCGCCGTGGCGATCGTGTCGGGCGGCGGCACCGAGTTCGTGCGCGCCGTCAGTCGCGAGCTCTACGGCGTCGAGCCGGAGGCCGTCGTCGGAAGCTTCGTCGGCTACGAGTATCGGACCGGTGCGGCCGGGCCCGAACTGGTCCGTACCGCCACGCTCGACGGTGACGCGAACGAGGGTGTGGCCAAGGTGCTGAGCATCCAGCAGCACCTCGGTCGACGACCTGCGTTCGCTGCCGGCAACTCGGCAGGCGACCGCGACATGCTCGACTGGGCCCACGCGGCGCCAGGCCCGTCGCTCGCTCTGCTGGTCGACCACGACGATGCCGAGCGCGAGTTCGCCTACGAGAGCGTGGCGGGCACGTTCGAGTCCGATGAGCGCATCGTCGACGTCGCCCGCTCGAGCGGGTGGACCGTGGCGAGCATGGCGACGGACTGGGAGCGGGTGTTCGTCGAGGGCTGAGGCCGTCAGCTCGTCGGCGCAGGCTCGCCGACGACACATCGGAACCCGACGTGGCTCATCCCGGTGTCGATCATCTGCGGTCGCCGGGCCGCCGGGCGGTAGCGGCGGCAGTACGAGTCGGCGCACAGGAACGATCCGCCCTTGATCACCTTGCGCGGGATGCGGAACTGCGGCTGCGCAGGGTCGAAGCTGGCTTCGAGCTCGGCGCCGCGCGGGTTGAGCGGCACACAGCACGGCTTGTCGGCGTCGTGGGGGTGGCGTGACGAGTACCAGTCGTCGGTCCACTCCCACACGTTGCCCGCCATGTCGTAGAGGCCGTAGCCATTGGGCGGGTAGGAGCCGACCGGCGTGGTGGCTCGCGTACCTGCTTCGGCCCGCCACGGGAAGTATCTGCGGAAGTTGTTGGCGAGCGGTTGTTCTGCCGAGTCCGG
>DAINND010000094.1:8242-10134 GCA_036736065.1 Ilumatobacteraceae bacterium | reverse complement strand
TCTCAAGTTTTCTCGCGCGGGTTACGGCGTGTGCGACTTCAAGACGTCCACCCCGGGTGACGAAGCCGCCGCGCTCTACGGTCGCCAGTTGCACGCCTACGCAATCGCGCTCGAACAACCAGCGGGCGAAGCCTTGCGTCTCGCCCCAGTCTCGAAACTGGGTCTCATCTGCTTTCCACCTGACGACATGATCGAGTTACCGAGCGACAAGCCGTCACGCAGTCGCCGCGCGGGCGATTCACCGCAGCGATACGCCTATCGCACCTCAGCCGTGTGGGTCGATGTCGAACGCGACGACGAAGCCTTCCTGCATTTCGTTGCCAACGCAGTCAAACTCATCACACGCCGCACCATGCCACGCTCGGCCCCCAACTGTGGTTGGTGTCGCTGGACGCGCATGACTGCGCCATTGCTCGAACAGCACGAGATGGTGCCTGCGCTCGGGCGCGACATGCCTGTGGTCGGGCGCGATACGCCTGCGCTCGGGCGCGACATGCCCGACCAATCTGCGTTGGCTACTGATGCCGCTTAACAACCGCTTCTGATTCGCGGGCAGCGGCCTTAAAAATGCCCTTGCTCATCAACGACAACTCCACGTCGCGCCGCTTGTTGTAGATCTCCGCACGGCGCGTGTGGATGGTCGGATCATCAGGTGCAGCCCACGCCGCAAAGTCGGCAAGATGACACGCCAATCGCAGGTCACCATCTTCAGCCACACCTTTGGCACGAGCGATCAGCACATCGGCTCCGCCAGCCAGTGACGCAATCTCCGCACCAAGCACTGCATCGGGGGCCGGCTTCAATCGCGATGCGGCACCGTCCCACCATCCGCCATACAACCGCCAGATGCCGCGCACCACGAACTCGGGCTCGTCGTACAGCGGGCGCAGGTACGGCTTCGCGAGCGTGTCGGCAGGGACCTTCACCGTGTGGATGATCGTGTCGAGCGTCTCGCCCGCGTTCATCATCGCCACCACCTCGGTGACGAGCTGCTCGAGTGCGGTGGCGACGTCGTCGAGCACGCGTGCGATGCGTTCCTTGCCGGCGATCGGCAGCCCGTGGGCGGGCAGCAGCAGCTCGGGCTCGCGGGCGATCATCGCCCGCAGCGCGGCGGCCCACTCGATGGGGTAGCGCTGCACCTTCTGCGGGTTGCCGGCGTTGGGGAAGTTCCAGATCAGGAAGTCGCCGGTCATCACCCACTTCTGCTCGGGGAAGAACGACCACAGGTGATCGTCGGTCTCGCCGCGGGCGTGGTGGAACTCCACCTCGTAGGGGCCGATGTGCATGCGGTCGAACAGGCCGACCTCTCGGTCGGGCCGCAGCGTGCCGGCGGGCAGGAAGCGACGGGCGTTCGGGTTCGGGGTCATCGCGACACCGCCCTCGCCGTTGCCCACCCCCATCGACAGGTTGAGGTCGCCGGAGATGCCGCCGAACTGGCGGGCGTTGATCAGCAGGTTCCAGTTGCTCGTGAACGTGTAGCGGTCGAACCGCTTGGCGACGTTCTCGTGGCCGATCACGACGGGGTGGTCGGCGGCGAAGAAGGTGCTGCCGCCGACGTGGTCGGCGTGGCCGTGCGTGTACACGAGGTGCCGGATCGGGGTGGGGCGCCACTGGCGGATGGCGTCGACCACCGCCTGCCCGGTGCGGACGTGCGAGGCGTCGAACGCGATCAGCCCGTCACCTGCGTCGACGACGACGGAGTGGCTGAAGCTCTCCACCATCGCCAGGCCGTCGGCCACCTCGCTGAGCTCGTTGGTGGTGCGGTTGACCGGTTGGTCGGCGTGCCCCGAGTCGATGATGCGAGCGGACAGTTCGAGCAGGTCGGCCATGCGCGAACCGTAGTTCCGTGGTGCCGACCCCCGAGACCCGAGTGCCAGCCGCCCACCCGAGTG
>DAINND010000094.1:5752-8142 GCA_036736065.1 Ilumatobacteraceae bacterium | reverse complement strand
CCACCCGAGTGCCGGCGGAGCCCCTGGGTGTGCCGGTGGCACTCGGACCTGACCGGTCAGGCGGCGTCGGCGGGGTTCGCGGCGAGATGGGCGGCGGCGTCGATCGGTGTCGCCTGCGAGTAGCCGATCGGCAGCCGAACCGTGCCGGCGCTGGTGCCGAAGAACACCTGGAACGCGTGATAGCCGGCGTAGAGCTCGGGCACGTCGCGCAGGTTCTCGGCGTAGGCGGTCACCACGGCCACGTAGCCCTCGTTCGGGTTGTACTGGGAGATCGCCGCGGCCATGTCGGCCGGGCCGCCGCTCTGGGCGAGGTACGTGGCGGCGCCGATGATCGCATCGCGGGTCACGAGCGGGTCGCCCGTGCAGCACTCCGCCCACGTGGTCGGCAGGAACTGCATCGGCCCGACGGCTCCGGCCGACGACACCCCCTGGATGCGGCCCACCCGGGTCGCCTGCAGGTGGATCGCGGCGAGCCAGTACCACGGGATGCCGGTGATCGACTCGGCCTCGCGGTAGTGGCCGAGCAGCACGTCGGCCGACTCCGGCTCCACGATCGTCCACGCCGGGAGCTCGGTCGGCGGTTCGCTCGGCGTCTCGCGGGCGGCGTTGCGGGCCTGGAGGAACTGACGTGCTCGCACGATCCGCTCGATCGTCGGCCGGGCCGCCGGGTCGAGTGCAGCGAGCACCTCCTCGTCGAGCTCGGGCACGTCGGCGAGCGCGCGGAGGTGCAGCTGCAACTGCTCGCCGGCGACGGCGATCGCCTCCGCCGGCGACGCCGGATCCGTGATGGTGAGGTGCGCGGACGAGAGAGCCGCTGCGAATCCGGCGGCGTCCGTGGGGAGGGCCGCCAGCCGCGCCATCGCTGCCGGAGTCGTGGTGGTGGGTGCTGCGGTGGAGGCAGCAGCGGGCGCCGTCGCCTCCGAGGTCGTTGCGACCGAAGCAGTGGTCGACGTCGCATCGGCTGCTGCGGAGGTCGACCCGTCGTCACTGCAGCCGGTGAATGCGCACGCGACGACGGCCAGCGCCACGGAGAGGACGGCGATGGATCGGCGCATCACCCGAGTCTCGCGTCCGCGACGCTGCCGAGGCCGTGCACCCGACGCGTCGTGAGTGAGGTCGGCCGGACGTCGCATCCGGCCGCGTGAGGTCACTTGGGGAGGCCGAGGACCCGTTCTCCGAGGATGTTGCGCATCACGTTCGAGGTGCCGCCCATGATCGTGTAGCCGGGCGTGTACAGCAGGCCGTGCACCACGTCGCTCCACAGCGTGGCCTCGGCCCCGAACACGTGCGACACGAACTCCGCCACGCGGGCCTCGTGCTCGGTGCAGAAGCACTTGGTGGCGGCGGAGAAGCCGGCGGGCGCCTGGCGCAGCACCTCGCGGACCACGAGGATCCGGCCGATGCGGTACTGGATCTCCAGCTGGGCGATCTCCTGGCGGATGCGCGGATCGGACAGGTCGGCGCGCGCCTTGGCCATCTCGTACAGCGCCCGGTTGCTCACCAGCCGGTCGATGCCGCCGCGCTCGTGCTCGAGCTGGCGCATCGTCTGCTTGAACGCGTTGCCCTCCACCCCGACGAGGTTCTCCACCGGCACCCGCACGTCGGTGAAGAACACCTCACAGAAGTGGCGGTTGGTGGTCATGTCCGTGATCGGGCGCACCTCGATGCCCGGCGTGTCCATCGGGACGATGATCTCGCTGATGCCGGCGTGCGGCGGCCCCTCGCTGCTGGTGCGGCAGATGAGGTAGCAGTAGTCGCTCTGCGCGCCGAAGCTCGTCCAGATCTTCTGGCCGTTGATCACCCACTCGTCGCCCTGGCGTTCGGCCGAGGTCTTCAGGCTGGCGAGGTCGGAGCCGGCGTTGGGCTCGCTCATGCCGATGCACCAGGTGGTCTCGCCGGACAGGATCTTCGGGAGGAACTCGGCCTGCTGGTCGGGGCGGCCGTAGGTGATGAGCGTGGGCCCCATCTGGCGGTCGCCGAACCACATCGCCGCGATCGGGGCGCCGGCGGCGATCATCTCCTCACCCACGATGAGCCGCTCGATCGCCGGGCGTCCGCCGCCACCGAACTCGACCGGCCAGGTCATGCCGATCCAGCCGTGGGCGGCCATCTCCTTGGCGAACTCCTTGGAGTAGCCGTTGATCCAGCTGTCGTTGTGGCGGCCGTAGCGGGCCACGGCCTCCTCGGCCACCTTCCGAGCGCGCTCGCGCAGCTCGACCTGCTCGGGAGTCCAGGAGAAGTCCATCGACCAGATGCTAGGTCGCCGGCCCCGTGAGCGGGGGAGTCCTCCCGGCAGGCCGGCGACGTGACATCGGCCCGAAAGCCGATCGTGTCGATAAATGTGATCGGAATGGTCGGGAATGGGTAGGGTGTCGTCCGTGACCGACGCA
>DAINND010000094.1:0-5652 GCA_036736065.1 Ilumatobacteraceae bacterium | reverse complement strand
CCGCCTGATCGTCGCCTCGGCCATGACGAGCGACACCGTGCTCGTCGACGTCGCCGCCAAGGTGGCCCCCGGCATCGAGGTGCTGTTCCTCGACACCGGCTACCACTTCGGTGAGACGCTCGAGACGGTCGACGCGGTCGAGCGGACGTACCCGATCAAGCTCGTGGTCACCCCGGCCCCGCCGATCGGCGACGCCCGCTACGAGACCGACCCCGACGGCTGCTGCCACGAGCGCAAGGTGCTGCCGCTCGAGCAGGGTCTCGCCGGACGCCTCGGCTGGATCAGCGGTGTGCGCCGCAGCGACAGCGAGGTGCGGGCCACCACCCCGTTCGTGCAGATCGACAAGCGCGGCCTGGTGAAGCTCAACCCGCTCGCCGCCTGGACCGACGCCGACCTCGCCACCTACGCCGCGATCCACGAGGTGCCGCTGAACCCGTTGCTCGACCAGGGCTACCCGTCGATCGGGTGCTGGCCCTGCACCCGCAAGCCCAGCGACGGCGAGCACGCCCGCGCCGGTCGCTGGAGCGCCCACGCCAAGACCGAGTGCGGCCTGCACCTCTGATCGCCCCACACCTGCCGCGACCCCCATCCGAAGCGCACGAGGAGACGACGATGACCGTGATCGACCAGACCAGCGCCGAGTTCGCCGACGCCGACCGGAGCGGTCTCGACCGTCGGCTCCGTGAACTCGAGGCGCACGCGATCTTCGTGATCCGTGAGGTCGCCGCCGAGTGCGAGCGCCCCGTGCTGCTGTTCTCCGGCGGCAAGGACAGCGTGGTGATGCTGCACCTCGCGAAGAAGGCGTTCGAGCCGGGCGTCATCCCGTTCCCGGTGATGCACGTCGACACGGGCCACAACTTCCCCGAGGTGATCGAGTTCCGCGACCGCCTGGTGGAGCAGATGGGCGTGCGGCTGGTGGTGGCCAGCGTGCAGGACGCGATCGACGAGGGCCGCGTGCCCGACCCGGGCCCCACCGGGTCGCGTAACCGGTTGCAGACGCAACCACTCCTGCACGAGATCGCGAAGAACAAGTTCGACGCCGCGTTCGGTGGTGCCCGCCGCGACGAGGACAAGGCGCGTGCGAAGGAGCGCATCCTGAGCTTCCGTGACATGTTCGGCCAGTGGGACCCGAAGAACCAGCGCCCCGAGCTGTGGCGCTACTACAACCCGCGCATCCGCACGGGTGAGCACCTGCGCGCGTTCCCGCTGAGCGACTGGACCGAGCTCGACATCTGGCGCTACATCGCGGTCAACGACATCGAGCTGCCGGCCATGTACTACGCCCACGAGCGCGAGGTGGTGGAGCGCGACGGGATGTTCCTCGCCACCAGCGACGTCACTCCGCCGCTGCCCGGCGAGACGCCGTTCGTGGAGACCGTGCGCTACCGCACCGTCGGCGACATGACGTGCACCGGTGCCGTGCGCAGCGACGCCCGCACGCCGCTGGAGGTTCTCACCGAGATCGAGCAGAGCCGCATCACCGAGCGCGGCGCCACGCGTGCCGACGACAAGTTCAGCGAGGCCGCCATGGAGGACCGCAAGCGCGAGGGCTACTTCTGATGGAACTCCTCCGTTTCGCCACCGCCGGCTCCGTCGACGACGGCAAGAGCACGCTGATCGGCCGCCTGCTGCACGACACCAAGGCGCTGTTCGACGACGTGATCGACGCCGTCGCCGCCACCACCGCACGCCGCGGCGGTGAGGGACTCGACCTCGCGCTCGTGACCGACGGTCTGCGTGCCGAGCGCGAGCAGGGCATCACCATCGACGTCGCGTACCGCTACTTCTCCACGCCGCTGCGCTCGTTCGTGATCGCCGACACGCCGGGCCACGTGCAGTACACGCGCAACATGGTGACCGGTGCGTCCACCTCCGACGTGGCCGTCATCCTCGTCGACGCCCGCCACGGCCTGCGCGAGCAGTCGCGCCGCCATGCCGCGCTCTCGGCGCTGCTCGGCATCCAGCACCTGGTGCTCGCCGTGAACAAGATGGACCTCGTCGACTGGAGCGAGGCGCGCTTCGAGGAGATCCGCGCCGAGTTCGCCGCCTTCGCCGAGCAGCTGCACGTGCCGGTCGTGACCGCGATCCCGCTGTGCGCGCTCGACGGCGGCAACGTGGTGGACCCGTCGCCCCACACGCCGTGGTACCAGGGTCCGACGCTGCTCGAGCACCTCGAGACGCTGGAGATCCCCACGCACGACCACGACGCCCTGCGCCTGCCGGTGCAGGTGGTCATCAAGCCCGCCGTGGGCAGCGGCGCCGGCCCCGCCGGCGAGCGACGCTGGTACGCCGGCTCGCTCGCCGGAGGTGTGCCGGAGGTCGGTGACGAGATCGTCGTGCTGCCGTCGGGCACGCGCAGCCGCATCGCTGCCGTCGAGGGCAATGCGCCCGCCGTGCGCATCCAGCTCGAACACGAGCTCGACGTGTCGCGCGGCGACGTGATCGCCGACGCCGCCGACGCGCCGCACACCGTGCCGCAGGTGACGGCCCGCGTGGCGTGGATGGGGGAGAAGCCGTTGCGCACCGGCAACCACGTGCTGATCAAGCACGGGACGCGTACCGTGAAGGCCGTGGCCACGATCCTCCACGACCGCCTCGACGTCACCACGCTCGAACGCGAGCACGGTGTGGACGAGCTCGCACTCAACGAGATCGGCACCGTCACGTTCATCACGGCCCAGTCGCTGCCCGTCGACGACTACACGACCAACCGCACCACCGGCAGCTTCATCGTGATCGACGAGGTGAGCAACGGCACCGTCGGCGCCGGCATGGTGACGCTCGAGGCGGTGCCGGCGTGAGCGGGCCGGCCGACGTGCGCGTGTGGCTGGTTGGTGCCGGCCCCGGCGACCCCGAGTTGCTCACCCTGAAGGCCGCGCGCCTGATCGGCGAGGCCGACGTCGTGCTGTACGACCGGCTGGTGTCCACCGAGATCCTGGCGATGGCCCGGCCCGACGCGGACCTGATCGACGTCGGCAAGCGGCCCGGCGGCAGCCACACCCAGGGTGTGCTGAACGAACTCCTCGTGCTGCACGCCCGTTCCGGCCGCCGCGTGGTGCGCCTGAAGGGTGGCGACCCGTTCCTGTTCGGTCGCGGTGGTGAGGAGGTGGAGGTGCTGGCGCAGCACGGCATCGCGTGCGAGGTGGTGCCGGGCGTCAGCTCGTCGCTCGCCGGTCCCGCCGCCGCCGGCATCCCCGTCACCCACCGGCAGGTGGCCCGTTCGGTCACGATCGTCACCGGTCACGAGGCCACCGACAGCGACCCGGTGGACTGGTCGGCCGTCGGCCGGTTCGGCGGCACGCTCGTGGTGCTGATGGGCGTGGAGCGTCGTGGCGCGATCGTGGCGAAGCTGGTCGAGAGCGGCCTCACCGCCGACACGCCGGCCGCCGTGGTGATGCACGCCACCACGCCCCGCCAGCGGGTGTGGACCGGGCAGCTGGGTGAGCTGCCCGACGCCGACGTCGCCTCGCCGGCCGTGATGGTGATCGGTGCGGTGGCGACCTTCGCCGCCGATGCGGCGGCGCTCGTGGCGGCACATACGCTGCCCCTCGATGGCTGACCCGTCCGACCTCGCCAAGGCTCGCCGCATCGACGACGGCTACCCGATCGTCGTGCGCCTCGAGGGGCGCCCGGTGCTGGTGGTGGGCGGCGGTGTGATCGCCCTCCGCAAGACCGAGGGGCTGCTCGCCTCGGGCGCGACGGTGCGGGTGGTGTCGCCGGAGTTCGTCGCCGGCTTCGAGTCGCTCGCCGTGGAGCAGGTGCATCGTCGCTACGAGCCGGCCGACCTCGACGGCGCCTGGCTGGTGGTGGCCGCCACCAACGACCCGGTGGTGCAGCAGCAGATCTTCGACGAGTGCGAGGCGCGTGGCGTGTTCTGCAACGCCGTCGACGACCCCGACCGCTGCAGCTTCATCCTCCCGGCGATCGAGCGCCGCGGCCCGGAGATCATGGCCGTCAGCACCCAGGGCCGCAGCCCCACGCTGGCGAAGTACCTGAAGCAGCACCTCGCCGCGGCGATGCCCGACAACCTCGAGGAGCTCGCCGAGCGCCTGGCCGCCGAACGCAAGGCGATCCAGGAGCGGGGCGAGTCCACCGAGGACCGGGAGTGGCCCAACCCCCTGGCCTGACCGGGGTCGGACCAGCGTTCAGGTGGAGCTGGGCGGGTTGGCGATGAACATCTCGTTCGAAGCGACGTCGCCTTCACCGACGCCGGCCAGCGGGCAGGCGAACGACGCATCGAGGTCGGCCGGCACGACGAGCATCGTCTGGACGTCACCGTTCGGCACGACGGCCGCACGAGCGCCCTGCAGCAGCGGCTCGTCGCACGGCTCGAGCCCGTTGGCGATCGATCCGACCGCCACCCAGGAGCCGTCCGACAACCGGATCCCCTCGGTCGGCGCAGCAGGAGGCAGCTCACCGTCGGGTTCGACACCGATGCGGAACGCACAACCCGACACCCCGTCCGCCCGCTCCACGCACACCCCGCTGATCCCGCCCTCACGGTGCGCCGTGACCGTGTGATCGAGCAGCTCGAAGGTGCCGACCACGGTGGCGCCGGCGACGAGCTCGTTCGGGTCGGGCACCGCAGCGAGCCACTCCTCCTCTGTCACGGGTACGAGCGAGGTCAGGACCGACACGAGTTCATCGAGGCTCGCCGAGCCACTCGGGCTGAAGGCGGTGATCTCGATCTCGCCGACGGCCCGCACCACCATGCGATCGATCGTGGCCGTGGTGAAGACGTCCTCGACCCCGGGGATCGGTGCCGCAGCGTCGCTGAGGCCCACCCCGATCGGGCGCTCGATGCCGACATGCACGGTGCCGGTGTCGTCGGTGAGCTGCAACCAGTTGGCACCGCCGGTGACGATCGTCTGACCGTCGAGCACGTACTCCGCGGTCTGCACCCAGGCGGCGTCCTCGTCGACCCGGAACCTCACGCGATCGCCGTCCCGGACGGCGATCAATTCGGCGGCGAGCGACCGGGCGGTCGCCTCCTGGCCGTCAGCGGGGGTCAGCACCACCGAGCTCCCGTCCTGGATCCACCTGAGCCCGCGATCCCGTTGCTCCCAGAGCGCGTCCGATGCCGAGGTGGGAACCGGTTCGGACGCGGGGTCCGAGCCCGCAGCTGGATCGAGTCCGGCCTCGGTCGAGGCGGGAACCTCGCCCGAGTCGGCCCCGGTCAGGTACAGCGCAGCGCGGCCACTTCCGTCGCGAGTCGCGAACACGGCGGAATCACCGATGTAGCCGACCGGTCCGTTCGGGTGTCGACCCATCTGCACGATCTGCCAGCCGTCTGGGAGGTCGATGGGGAGGTAGTAGGCGTCGAGGTAGCTGCCGGGCACGATGCCGGCCTCGGTGGAGTCCGGCGTGTCGGCGGGTTGCGGGCCGCCGTCTCCGTTCGGCCACCACACGAGCGCCCCGGCGGCGGCCACGGCCATCACGGCGGCGGCGGCGGCGATCGGGCGGAGGCTGCGCTGGCGGGGTTCGGCGCCCACCACGGTGATGGCCTGGAGGTCGTCCACGCTCGGCGCCTCGGGGGCGTCGGCAGTGGCGGTGCGCATCATCGTGCGCAGTCGGTCGTCGAGCAGATCGTTCACGTCAGCACCTCACGCAGTCGGTCCTTCGCACGCGCCAGTTGGCGGCGCACGGTTCCTT
>DAINND010000093.1:0-10236 GCA_036736065.1 Ilumatobacteraceae bacterium | reverse complement strand
GTCGGGGTGCTGCACCACGCGGAGCCGCGTACGGTCCTTCGGCCGCAGCTGACGTTGCCCACGCGCCACTGGGGGGCCATCCGCAGCGAAGACGACGACCTTCGCGCTCTGCGTGCCGCAGTCGACTCCCACGAGGTAGGGACCGGTCATCGAGAAGCCCATCCGTCTCGCAGCTCAGCGGACCAGGTAACCGCCGTCGACGGCGAGCACGTGGCCGTTGACGTAGTCCGACGCGCGGCTGGCCAGGAACACCACGGCGCCCATCAGGTCGGCGGGCACGCCCCAGCGCTCGGCCGGGATGTGCTCGAGCACCCGGCGGTTGCTGTCGGGGTTGGCGCGGGTGTTGGCCGTGATCGCCGTGGCGTAGTACCCCGGCGCGATGCCGTTGACCTGGATGTTGTGCATGGCCAACTCGTCGCAGTAGGCCTTGGTCAGCCCGGCGATGCCGTGCTTGGTGGCTGAGTAGGCCGGCGAGAGGCGCCCACCGAGGTAGGAGAACATCGAGCAGATGTTGATGATCTTGCCGCTGCGCTGGGGCACCATCACCTTGGCCGCCTCGAAGCTCATCTCGAACGCCGCGGTGAGGTTCACGGCCACTGTGGCATCCCACTTCTCGCGGCCGAACTCGAGCACCTCGCCGAGCGGGCAGATGCCGGCGGAGTTGATGAGGATGTCGACCGATCCGAGCCGCTCGACGCAGGCGCCGATCACGTCGGCGCACGCACCGCCGGACGTGATGTCCGCGACCATGAACTCGTAGCGACGGCCCTCGCCCTCGATGAGCTGCCGCGTGGCGCCGTCGTCGTCAGCCAGGCTCGGCACGAACACGTTCGCCCCGCCCTTGGCGAGCGCGAGGGCGAACGCCTGGCCGAGGCCGGTGTTGCCGCCGGTGACGATCGCGTTCTTGCCCTCCAGGCTGAACAGGCTCATCGAGAAGTCGGTGATGTCCATGGGTGCTCCCTCGTGCCGCCGGGCGATGCTAGTGGGCAAGCCCCGACCGACCCCGGCCATGCCGATGTGCTCAACTGGATCCGTGATCCACGGCGGGCTGACCGAGCTCGAGCGCTACCAACTCGATGTGCAGGGTTTCGTGGTCCGCCGCGCGGCGCTGAGCCAGGGCGAGGTGCGTCGGCTGCACCTGGAGATCGATGCGCTCGGGCTGCCGCCAGCGGCCGGGTCGATCCAGTCGCAACGCTTCACCGGCCTGCTCGAAGCCGGTGGCCTGCTGCGCGACCTGATGGACGACGATGCGGTCGTCGACGTGGTCCGCGAGCTGTGCGGGCCGCACGTCCGGCTCGACCACGCCTACGGCATCGTCATGGCCCCCGGCACCTCCGGGCTCGGTCTGCATGGCGGGGCCGTGCCGTTCGACCCGGCGCAGTACTACGTGGTCGACCGCAGCGGCTTCCACACGGGGCTGTTGGTGGGGCAGTGGGCTCTGCCCGACCATCCGGTCGGCGGCGGAGGATTCTGCTGCGTGCCCTGCTCGCACAAGGCGGCATTCGAGATGCCGGACGAGATCGACCTCGACCACGAGATGGTGCACGAGGTGCCACTGGCTCCTGGAGACCTGGTGGTGTTCGTCGAGGCGCTCACCCACGGCACCCTGCCGTGGACTGCGCCGCACGAGCGGCGCAGCGTGCTCTACAAGTACTCCCCCGGGCCCTCGTCGTGGTCGAATCGTCCTCCCTGTCGGCCCGCGGTGCTCGCCGAGCTCACCGATCGCCAGCGCCGGCTGTGTGCGCCGCCGTCGGTGGCCGAGCACCCTGTGGTCTGACCCGCCCGTCTGCTCCCCGCGCCAGCGCTGTCAGAAGTCGGTCGCGACGCCGCCCTCGCCCACCCGCCGGTCGATGAACGCGCGCAGTTCGGCTCGGATCTCGGGGTCCATCGGTGGGGCTTCGAAGTCGGCGATGAGCCGATCGGCCATCGCGTGCGCAGCTCGGTCGACGGTGGGACGGCCGGCCTCTGCCCAGGTCTCGTACGGGCGCCAGTCGCTGAGCAGCGGCCGGTGGAACTCGGTCCGGAAGCGAGCCTGGGTGTGCGCAGTGCCGAAGAAGTGGCCACCCGGGCCGACCTCGGCGATCGTGTCGACCGGCAGGGCGTCCGGGGACACATCGAGCGGATCGAGCATCGCCGCCACCATCTGCAGCATCTCGGCGTCGAGCACCATCTTGTCGCAGCTGGCGTGGAGGCCACCCTCCATCCACCCGGCGGCGTGCATCACGAAGTTGACTCCGCCCATCACGATGCCCCACAGCGCGAACATCGTCTCGTAGACGGCCTGGCCGTCGATCGCGTTCGCCGACGTCGGCGGCGTGGATCGGTACGGCACGCCGTAGCGGCGGGCCAGCTGCCCGCTCACCAGCGCGGCCTTGGCGTACTCCGGAGTGCCGAAGGCGGGCGCTCCCGACTGCATGTCGACGTTGCTCGTCATCCCGCCATAGACCACAGGCGCGCCGGGGCTGACGAGTTGCACCAGCGCGATGCCAGCGAGCGCCTCGGCGTTCTGCTGCGCGACCGCACCGGCGAGGGTGATCGGGGCCATCGCTCCGGCGAGGGTGAACGGTGTGACGACCACGGCCTGTCCCTGCTCGGCGAACTCGATCATGCCCTGTGACATCGGGGTGTCGAGGCGCAACGGCGAATTGGTGTTGACGATCGTGATCACCGAGGGCTCGCGCCGCAGTGTGTCGGCATCCACCCCTCGGGCGATGCGGGCCATCTCGATGCAGTCGCGGTTGCGCTGCCGGCCGAGGCTGTAGCAGGGCAGGCCCTTGTCGGTGAGGGTCAGGATGTCCCAGCTGGCCTCGAGATGTCGCACCGAGAAGTGGATGTCGGTCGGCTCGACCGGGTAGCCGGAGATGAGGTGGACGATGTTGAGGCTCTGCGCGACCTTCAACAGGTCCTGCATCCCAGCTCGCTCACCCTGGCGGCGCACGCCGTCACGAGTCGTGTAGTTGGGTGTGCTGCACACGGTGCCGAACGCCAGGTGACGACCACCGATCACCAGGTCCCGCTCGGGGTTGCGCGAATGCAGCACGAACGATGCCGGCGCCGACGCGACGGCGCGTTCGATGACGTCACCGGGGAACCGCACCCGCATCGTCGGCTCGTCGACCTGGCAACCCGCGCCGCGGTAGATCGATCGCGCCTCGGGATCGAGCACCTCCATGCCGACCTGTTCGAGGATGTCGAGCGACGTCCGATGGATGACATCGAGCTCGTCCTCGGTGACGGCTCGCGTCGGCTCGAAACGCATGACGGGCTGACCCCAGGGGCGCTGCGGGACGGCACCAGAACGATCGCGCCCTGCGGTTCGGTCGCGCCGCCGGCGCGGTGCGTCCGTGTCGGTCATGTCTGCGCCTCCATCCTCACCAACGCCCGCTCACCCGCCAACGGCGGACGAGGAGCCGGCTCTTCGCAATTCATGAAACATTCGTATCACGAATCCGGCGCAGCCGCTCGACCTTTGCATCATGGTCGGCGAGCACCCATTCGAGCGCATCCGTCAAGCGGCCTCGCTCCCCGCCGGACATCAGGTCGCCCATCAGACCCGTGAACGAGGCCTCGAGCACCGACGCCTGCACCCGGGCGAGATGCGCCGGGACCTCGTCGTCGATCAGTCGCCGCTCGATGTTGGCCCGCCAGGCGCCCATCCGGCTCATCCGGATCTCGGGCGCGAGCCCCGTCACGGCTGGATCGAGAGTGGCTGCCTCGATACCGAGCCGAGCCAGATTGCGGTTCCGGCGCGATCCGGTCACCCACTGCCACCAGGCGCGGAGGATGTCGCTCTGGGTCATCGACGGGGTCTTGGCCAACCAGCGCGCCTCGACCTGGCGCATCACCTCGTCGACGCGCAGCAGGGCGGCCTCGATGAGTTGGCTCTTGCTCCCGAAGTGGTGCAGCAGTCGCGTGGGCGTGGTGCCGAGCGCGGTCGCCATCGGCCGCAGCGTCGTGTCGGCCAGGCCGTGCTCGCCCAGATAGGCGACGACCTCGTCGAGCAGTGCATTGCGAGCAGCGACATCGGTCGGGCGGGCCACCTGCACCTTGTAGCACACTCCACCGACGGCGGCCGCCTAGTGTGGAACGGTCGTTGCAAGAACAGGAGTGGTCGGCAATGAGTTTGGCAACACTGCTCGAACCGTTCAGCGTCCGGGGCGTCGAGTTGCGCAATCGCATCGTCAGCACCGCCCACGCCCCTGGATACGCCGAGGACGGCCTGCCCGGTGAGCGCTACCAGCGATACCACGAGGAGAAGGCGCGGGGTGGCGTGGCGCTCACGATGTTCGGGGGCTCGTCGATCGTGTCTCCGGAGATCAGCCCCATCTACCGGCAGATCGACGTCAGCACCGATTCGGTCATCCCGTCGCTGCGAGAGTTCGCACGCCGCATCCATCGGCACGGCGCGCTGCTGATGTGCCAGATCTCGCACATGGGACGACGGACGGTGTGGGACGACGGTGACTGGATCGTGCCGATCGCCCCGTCGTCGTTGCGTGACCCGGCGCACCATGCGGTTGCTCGTGCGATGGAGCTCGACGACATCGAACGTGTCATCGCCGAGTACGGCGAAGCAGCACGCCGGTGCGCGGAGGGTGACCTCGACGGGATCGAGGTGATGGTCCACTCGCACCTCCCGGGCCAGTTCCTGTCGCCGGAGGCCAACCTGCGCTCCGACGAGTGGGGAGGGAGCCTCGACAATCGGATGCGGTTCCTCGCCCGCGTGCTCGAGGCGATCCGCGCCAACACCCCGGAGGGATTCCTCGTGTCCTTGCGCATGGCCGTCGACGAGTCGAGTGAGGGCGGAGCCGACTGGCACGAGAGCCACCACGTCGCCTCGGCGCTGTGGGATGCAGGCGCGTACGACCTGCTCAACCTGAGCGGCATCGCCGCCTCGACCAACCCGGGCATGCCGCTGCTCATCGGCAGCATGGCCCGGCCGCTCGGCCCGTACCTGGAGGCGTCGAAGGCGTTCCGCGAGGGTCTCACGGCGCCGGTGCTGCACGCATCGCGCATCGCCGACCTGGACACCGCCGCATGGGCGGTCGAATCCGGCGCCACCGACCTGGTCGGCATGACCAGGGCGCTGATGGCAGACCCTCAGCTGGTCGACAAGTTGCGGCGCAACGCCGTCGACCGAGTGCGGCCCTGTGTCGGCGCGGCGTACTGCATCGACCGCATCTACGCCGGCCGCGACGCGCTGTGCGCCCACAACCCGGCCACCGGGCGCGAGTCGTGGCTCCCCCAGCAGATCGAGCCCACGTCAGGGCCTCGGCGCAAGGTGGTCGTGGTCGGCGGCGGGCCCGCCGGGCTCGAAGCGGCCCGGGTCGCCGCGAGTCGGGGACACGAAGTGGTGCTGTTCGAAGCTGCCCCGCGCCTCGGTGGCCAGGTGCTGCTCGCCGCTCGTGCCGCCTGGCGCCACGACCTGCAGAGCATCGTCGGGTGGCTCGAGTCCGAGGTGCGCACCCTCGGCGTCGAGGTCCGCCTGGGGACGCTCGCTGATCGGACCGCCATCGAGGCGGAGCAGCCCGACGTCGTCGTGCTCGCCACCGGCGGCACGGCCCGGCTCCCGCGCATCGCCGGCGCCGAGGCGACGGTGTCGACATGGGAGATCCTCGAAGGGAGCGTCCGACTCCCCACCTCGGCGCTCGTCTACGACGAGGAGGGGCGTCACGCGGCGATCTCGGTCGCCCAGCACCTCGCCGAGCGGGGCGTGGACGTCACGCTGGCCACCCCCGACCGAGCAGTCGGGCGCGACCTGGGCGGGGTCAGCGCACCCACCTACCTCGCGGCCCTCGCCCGCGCCGGCGTGCGGCTCCTCACCGACCACCGCCTCGTCGGTGTCGACAAGCACGACGGTCATCCAGTGGCGCGGTTCCACCACGAGTTCGATCCCGGCCTCGAGGTGGCCATCGGCGTCGACATCGTGGTGGCCGAGCTGGGTTCGTCGCCGAACGACCAGTTGTTCCACGAGCTGAAGGCGACGTCGGTGAACCGCGGAGTCATCGACCCGTACGCACTGCAGGCAGGTCGACCCCAGCCGTGGCTCGACGCGGATCCGCTCGGCGGGTATGCGCTCATCCCCGTGGGCGATGTCGTCGCGTCCCGCGACATCCACGCCGCACTGCTCGACTCACTTCGCCTGCTCGTCCACGTCTGAGCCCGACCGGTGTGGCCGTCGAGTCATCTCTGTGGAGCTGAGGGGAATTGAACCCCTGACCTCTTCCATGCCATGGAAGCGCTCTGCCAACTGAGCTACAGCCCCGAATTCGGGACACCGGAGAATATCAATCAGCCTCGCCGCTTCCCAACGTCGCGACCCCAGGTCACTCAGAACTTGCGCAGCCGGCGCAGCCGGCGACGGGTCGGGCCGCCCACGACCTGCACGAGCACCGTCGCGATGGCGACACCGGCGAGCACCCGCGCCGCCAATGGCAGCGAGCCGTACCAGGGGGCGACGAGCACCGTGATGGCCAACGACACCGGGTAGCCCCAGGCGATGTCGCCGGAGAGCCGTCGCCAGGTCGGGGCAGGCGTCGGGGCGTGCTCAGCGGCCTCGAACCACTCCTCCACTCCCACCACCCGCTGCACCCGGGTGCCGGTGACGAACCGGTCGGCCCGGTCCATCAGCTCGTGGCGTTGAGCGGACCGTTCCCACTGGCGGAGGTGCACGCCATCGCCGAAGCGGGCAACGATCTGGTACTCACCGCCCGGCGCACCCGGGCTCAGCACCGCTGCGCCCAGGCAACCGGGGCTCTGCCGGGCAGCGACCACCAACTCGTCGGCCCAGCGGAGGAACTCGGCCTCCCACCCCGGGCGGACCGTGCGCGCCACCGTCACCGTCACCGGGTCGGCGGCGATGCGCGGCAGTTCGTCGGTGTCGAAGGCTCCGGAGAGAGGGGTCATCACGACGAGTGTGACGTGGACGAGCCGGGACCGGTTCCCGACGTGACCGACTTCACCCAACCGTGGAGCAGGCCCCTCAGACCGTCCCGGGCTCCTGGGGCGAGCGCCACTCCACCCGGGGCACGTCCCGGTAGAGCCGCTCGATCTCGTAGTAGGCCCGGACGTCGTCGGCGAACACGTGCACCACCACGTCGCCGTAGTCGATGAGCACCCACTGCTGCTCGGAGACGCCCTCGGCGCGCAGCGGCGAACGGCCGTGCGCCTCGCGCACCGCCTCCTCGATCGCGTCGACGACGGTCTTCACCAGCCGCCGGTTCGAGGCGCTCGTGATGACGAAGAACTCGGTGATCGCCAGCACGTTGCCGACCTGGAGCACCACCGTGTGCTCGGCCTTCTTGTCGTCGGCGGCGCGGGCGGCCGTGAGGGCAACGGAACGCGCCTCGTCGACGCCGCTCATACCTCGACACTCTCGAGATAGTCGGTTCCGAGGACGATCGTGACGTCCACGCCGTCGATGCGGAACTCGGGTTCGACGAAGGTGAACCCTCCGAAGACATCGTTCGTCGCCTCGGCCTCGTCTCGGTTGACTTCGTCGGGCACGAGGAACACCGTATCGGGGCGTGGCTCGATGCCGGCGGCGATCGACACCACGTTGCCGCCCAGGAACAGCAGCACCTCGACGGTGCGCTTCACCTGTGCGTCGTAGCCGGGGGGCGCCTCGAGACGGAACAGCAGGCCGGCTGCAGGTCCGGACATCGAGCCGGGGGCGATGCTGGCGAAGACGTAGACGGCATCGGCCCGGTCGAGCGTGACCAGTTCATCGCCCGGGGCGCTGGGCTCGGAGGTGCCCTCGACGGTCGTCGTGTCGGTCGCCGTGTCGGTCGTCGCAGCAGGCGAGGTGGTCGATGTCGTCGACGACGTCGTGGCGTCGTCGTCGTCGACGGGCCCCGCAGCGATCGGTCGAGCACCGATGGGGCCGGCGAAGAATCGGTCGAGGAACTCCGCCTGATCGACCGGGAGGGCCGGGTCGGTGACGGCAGGCCGCGAGCCGGTGCCGTTCGCCGCTGCCAGCGCCGTCCAGACCGCGTTGACGTTCTGGCGGTGGCCGGCGAAGCCGCCGGCGCTCGCCGCGGCCGGCTCGGTGACCACCGCAGCGACCGTCGCCGGGTCGAGCACGGCGAGGCCGTCGGTCAGCGGAGTCGACATGCCGGGCACGTCGACCGCGGCCGCCAACTCGACGCTCAGGTTCCCGAACGGTGCGAGCACCGCGGTCAGCTCCTCTGCGCCGCTTTCGAACCCGGTGGCGAGCGACACTGCAGTCAGCGCCTCGACGCCGAGCATCGCCCCCTCCACACCTTCCTCGGCGAAGACGTCGTGCAAGCCCTTGCGGTTCTCCGGGGTGAACCCGACGTCGGCGTTCACCGGCAGGTCGACCAGCGAGCCCCCCTGACGCGAGGGGTCGAGCACCAGCACGGCCACGGCGGCGAGCTCGCCGTCGTCATCGGTGATGACCCACGCGGCCGCCGGCGTGGCCGGGAAGGTCTGGACAGGCAGGTTGTCCCCTCGGGCATCCCGGCCTCCGGTCGAATCGAGTACGGCGCGCACCCCGGTGTACCCGAGCAGCGGGACCGTCACCACGGCCGCCAGCGTGGCCACGACCATCAGACGGTCGAGCAGGCGTTGCCGCCGTGCGACGGCGCTCATCCAGCTGCTCCGTAGAGGCCTCGGTCGCGGATGATGCCGAGCACTGGCTCGGTCACCAGGTAGTCGAGCGGGCGCCCGTCGCGCACGCGAGCACGCAGGTCGGTGCTCGACACCTCGAGACGTGGCACCTCGACGCGGATCCAGTCGAACCCGTCGGGCAGCTCCACAGGCGCCCCCGGGCGGTCGACGACCACCAGTGCGGAGCGATCCGCCACCTCGGCGTAGCGCTCCCAGGTCGTGATCGCCGCTGCCGCGTCGTCGCCGACGATCGTGAACAGCTCGGCCCCCGGGAACGCGTCGGCCAGTTCGGCCAGCGTGTCGGCGGTGTAGCTGTGGCCACCCCGGTCGATCTCGTTCCGGCCCGCCACGAGCCCGTCGACGTCGGCGACCGCGGCATCGACCATCGCCAGACGGTCCTCGGCCGCCGAGATCGGTCGGGCGCCCAGCTTCTGCCAGGGCACGTTCGCCACCATCAGGACCACGACGTCGAGATCGAGGGCGTGACGGACGTTGACCGCTGTCACCAGATGGCCCACGTGCGGAGGATCGAACGTGCCGCCGAACAGGCCGACTCGGCGGAAGTGGCTGTCTGCGGACACATCGGACGAGTGTACGTGCGTTGTGCAGGCCGGTCAGGTTCACCCGGATGTCAAGGACCCGTCGGGATACATGCGCCCCTGGCCGAGCGAGGAACGATATGACCATGCATGGGGCACCGAGATGTAGTACTGTTCTGTGTCCCCCCAATCGACCCCCGACCCGTGTGACCCCCCTAGCCCCACCCGCTGGTCACGGACTGCCTCCCCCTTCGTCCGGCGTTGTCGTCGTTCGGTGTGCCGAATGACACCACTTCGCCCGGAATCACGCGACGAACGAACGAGTTGAAAAGAACTGCCATGAACGATTCCATCGGTCTCTACCTCAACGACATCGGCAAGGTCTCCCTCCTCACGGCCGAGGAAGAGCGCGAGCTCTCCCGCGTGATCGAGGCTGGTCGTGATGCCGCCGAGCGCCTCGCCAACGGCGAGAAGGGCGCCGCCCTCAAGGCTGCGGTCGCTGCGGCGGCCGACGCCAAGGACCGCTTCATCCGCTCGACCCTCCGCCTCGTGGTGAGCATCGCTCGCCGCTACCCCCTGCCCCAGGGCATGGACCTGCTCGACCTCATCCAGGAGGGCAACCTCGGCCTCGAGCACGCCGTCGACAAGTTCGACTGGCGCCGCGGGTTCAAGTTCTCGACCTACGCCACGTTCTGGATCCGTCAGGCCATCGGCCGGGCGCTCGACCAGAAGGCCAGCCTCATCCGCATCCCGGGCGATCGCTCGGCCAGCCTGCGCGCCGCATTGCGCCAGGCCAGCGGCGACGGCGAGACCCTCGATGTGAGCAACGCCGAGCTCCACCGGCTCACCACGCCGGTGTCGCTCGACAAGACCATCGGCGACGACGGTGACGCCACCCTCGGCGACCTGATGGCCAATGGCGACGCCACCCCTGAGGACGCCGTGATGGCGATGGTCGACAGCGAGCTGCTCGATGAGCTGCTCGGCACCCTCGACGCTCGCGCCCGCTACGCAGTCGAGGCCCGCTTCGGCCTGATCGACGGCGAGCGCAAGAGCTTCCGCGAGGTCG
>DAINND010000092.1:4191-10372 GCA_036736065.1 Ilumatobacteraceae bacterium | reverse complement strand
GGAACACGCCGACGGGCTTGCCGCTCTGCACGAGCATCGTCTCGTCGGCGCGCAGGGTCTGGAGCGTGCGAGCCATGGCGTCGAACGCGTCCCACGATCGCGCGGCGCGTCCGGTGCCGCCGTAGACCACCAGGTCGTCGGGCCGCTCGGCCACCTCCGGGTCGAGGTTGTTGTGCAACATCCGATAGGCGGCCTCCTGGGGCCAGCCGAGGGTGTTGAGCTGCGTGCCGCGCGGGGCACGGACGGGACGGGGTCCGGACATCTAGAGCACCTCCAGGGAGCCGATGGACGATTCGACGGAACGCAGCACGGTGCCGTCGGCGAGCAGATCCTCCGCGGCGCGGAGGTCGGGGGACAGCCAGCGGTCGGGGCCCACACCGCCGACACGCGTCCGCAGTGCCGTGAGCGCAGCGGCCGTGCCCGGGCCGGGCACGAGCGGCGCGCGCAGATCGATCGCCGCTGCGGCGCAGACGATCTCGACGGCGAGGATCCGGCGCAGGTTGGCCACGGCCCGACGAAGCTTGTGCGCCGCGGCCCACCCGTTGGACACGTGGTCCTCCTGCATGGCGCTCGTGGGCAACGACTGGGTGCTCGCCGGCACGGCGAGGCGCTGGTTCTCCATGGCCATCGCGGCCTGCGTGTAGTGGGCGATCATGAAACCCGAGTTCACACCGGGGTCGGGCGTGAGGAACGGTGGCAGCCCGTGCGAGCGCGCCCGGTCGAGCATGCGGTCGGTGCGCCGCTCGCTGATCGCCGAGACCTCGCTCACGGCGATGGCGAGGAAGTCGCACACGAGTGCGACCGGCGCTCCGTGGAAGTTGCCGCACGACTCCACCCGACCGTCGGGCAGCACCATCGGGTTGTCGATCGCCGAGGCGAGCTCGCGCGCGGCGATCGTGCGCGCATGCGCGATCGTATCGAGCGCTGCGCCGTGCACCTGGGGCGTGCAGCGCAGCGAGTAGGCGTCCTGCACCCGGTCGTCGCCCTCGCGGTGGCTGGCGACGATCGGCGAGCCGGCGAGCATCCGGCGCAGGTTCGACGCGCTGACCGCCTGACCGACCTGCGGTCGCAGCGCCTGCAGATCGGCGGCAAAGGCCCGGTCGGTGCCGAGCAGGCCCTCGACGCTCATCGCCGCGGCCACGTCGGCCAGACGGAGCAGCTCGTCGAGGTCGGCGAGCGCGAGCGCGAGCGTGCCGAGGATGCCGTCGGTGCCGTTGATCAGCGCGAGGCCTTCCTTCGCGCGCAAGGCCACTGGTCGCAGGCCCGCGGCAGCGAGCGCCGCCGCAGCCGGCTCGACCGTGCCACCGGCCGTGCGCACCTCACCTTCACCGAGCAGCACCATCGCGCAGTGGCTGAGCGGGGCGAGGTCGCCGCTGGCACCGAGCGAGCCGTGCTCGTGCACCACGGGCGTGAGCCCGGCATCGAGCAGTGCGAGCTGCAGCTCGACCAGCTCCGGTCGGACACCGGAACGGGCCATCGCCAGGCTCCGGGCCCGCAGCAGCAGCATGGCGCGCACGATCTCGTCGTCGACCGTCGCGCCCATGCCGGCCGCATGGGAGCGCACCAGCGCCACCTGCAGCTCGGCGGTGCGCTCGGCGGGGATGGCCGTGGTGGCCAGGGCGCCGAAGCCGGTCGTGACGCCGTAGACCGGGGTGTCGGCGGCGATGAAGCCGTCGGTCAAGGCCGCCGAGGCCTCCATTGCCGTGCGGGCCATCGAGGTGAGCTCGACGCGCCGGCCGTGCCGGGCGACCGCCACCACGTCGGCGAGTGTCAGACCATGGCCATCGAGACGAAGTGTTTCCATAGCGTGGCAAACATTGCCATACTGTGAAACATGACGCAAGCGATGCGCAGGACCGCCAAGGCGACGGCCGACCTCGGCGAGCATGCCGGCCAACCGCGCTCGACCGACCGCGGGCTGGCGCTGCTGCGCGTCGTGGCCGACCGGGTCGATGGCGTGTCACTGTCCGACGCCGCGCGCACCGTCGACCTCTCCCCCAGCACCGCACTGCGCCACCTGCGCTCGCTCGAGGCGGCAGGGTTCGTCAGCCGGCGAGTCGACGACGGGCGCTTCGAGCCGGGACCGGAGCTGTACCGCATCGCCCGCGCGCTGGCCACGGCGGCGTCGCTCCCCCGCCTGGCCGAGCCACTCCTGGCCGAACTGGCCGCAGCGACCGGCGAGTCGGCCTACCTGGCCGAACCGCTCGATCGCACCCACGCCGTGTACACGTGCCTGGCCGAGGGGCACCACTCCGTGCGCCACGTCAGCTGGCTCGGCCACCAGGTGACCCGACGCGACACAGCGGTGGGCGCCGCGCTCGCCGGGTGCGTCGAGGCCGACGGGGTCGCAGTCCGCGTCGACGCCGTCGAGCAGGGCATCACCGCCGTGTCGGCCCCCGTGCTCGGCGCGGACGGGCACCCGCTCGCCGCGATCAGCATCGTCGGGCCCAGCTTCCGGTTGAACGGCCCGCTGCTCGACCGAGCCCGTCACGCCGTCGCCGGCACCGCAGCACGGCTCCAGCTCGGATCGCGCGCAGCCGACGACGACCTGCGCTGACCGGCGGCGGGGCTCAGCCCACCGCGACGCGCCTCACAGCGGCCTGCGGGCCCTCGAGGTGGGCCGTGAGCGCGGCTACGGCCCGGCCGGCGTCACCGCTGAGGGCTGCGTCGCACAGCGCACGGTGCTCGGCCACGGCGTCTCCGAGCGATGCCACGGCGCCGGCGACCGCCTGGAAGCGCTGCGACTGGTCGAGCAGTTGCTCGACCTGGCGCAACAGCAGGCGGTTCGGGCAGCGGGCCACCAGGGCCAGGTGGAAGGCGCGATGCGCCAGCTGGACCTCGGCCATGCTGCGGCGGCGGCGCAGCAGCTCGCGGTGGGCGCCCTCGACCGAGCCCGCGTAGCCGTGGTCGCCCGACGCTGCCACTGCATCGATGGACGACCGCAGTGCCACCGGGTCGAGCAGCAGCCTGACCTGGTAGATCTCTGCTGCGTCGGCGACGCTGATCGGGGCGACACGAGCACCGCGCTGCGGCTCGATCACGACGAGGCCCTCACCGGCGAGGCGCTGGAACGACTCGCGCAACGGTGTTGCCGACACGCCCCACTGCTTGGCGAGCTTCTCGCCGAACAACTTCTCCCCGGGAGCGAGCTCACCCGACAGGATCGCCCGCCGCAACATGGCGTCGACCCATTCGGCCCGGGTCGGAGGCGAGGTGGTGGCGGTCGACGCCGGGGACGGGGGCACGGGCCGATGATAGAGCCACTTGCACCGAATCCATGATCTATAGAATCATGGCTCGATGTTCCGCTTGCTCAACCTCGACGGCCGCGCTGCACTGCAGGACGGCGACCATTGGCACGACCTCGCTGCGCTGAGCGGCGACCCGACGTTGGGTGACCCGATGGTGGCCATCAGCCGGTTCGCCGAGCTGCACCGGTGGCAAGACGCCACCACGGGCCGCACCCCCGACGGCACGGTCGATCCGGCAGCGCTCGACAACCCGGTGCCACGACCGGAGAAGGTGTTCGCGATCGGCCTGAACTACGGCCGCCACGCCGCCGAGACCGGTGCGCAGCTCCCGCCCTCACCGCTCACGTTCACGAAGTTCCCGAGTTGCCTGGCCGGCCCCACGGCCGAGATCGAACTGTCGGGCGACACCGTCGACTGGGAGGTCGAGCTGGTGGTGGTGATCGGCACAGGCGGCCGGCACATCAGCCGCGAGCAGGCCTGGAGCCATGTCGCCGGGCTCACCCTCGGGCAGGACATCAGCGACCGCACGGTGCAGCGTGCCGGCATGCCGCCGCAGTTCTCGCTCGGCAAGAGCTTCGACACCTACGGCCCGCTGGGGCCGGCGATCGTCTCGATCGACTCGTTCCCGAACCCCGACGACATCGGACTGTGGTGCGACGTCGCCGGCGAGCGGATGCAGGACGCCCGCACCAACGACCTCATCTTCGACGTCGCCCACCTCGTGTCGTACCTGTCGAGCATCTGCACGCTGGCGCCGGGCGACATCATCTTCACCGGGACACCCGATGGGGTGGGCATGGCTCGCGGTCGATTCCTGCAGCCCGGCGAGGTGATCGACTCGGGCGCCGAGATCATCGGCACCCTGTCCAACCGCTGCGTCGCCGGCTCCCGCTGATGGGCCTCCACCGCCTCCTCTCGATGCGGGTCGGTGTGCCCGACCCCGCTGGCCTGGCGTCGTTCTACGCCGAGATGGGCATGGCCGACGACGGCCACGGCGGCTTCGGCGGCACCGATGCCGGCGCCCAGGTCGTGGTCGACGAACATGCCTTTCGGCGCTTGCTCGAGGTGCGCGTCGGGGCCCACGACGACGAGCCGACCGCCACCATCGCCCGGCGGCCCACCGAGCACGGCCTCACACCTCGCGCCGACGCCGGGGCGCTCACCGCCGCCGAGCCGATCACCGAGGTGACCTTCCGGGTCGAGGTGAGCGCACCGCTCGAGCAGCACGCGGCCCCTGCGCCCCCGGTCGACAACCGACCGGGCGCCGCCGTGCGGCGCAACGCCCGAGCTGCGGCCGTCGCGGCCGCGCCACGCCCTCCCCGGCGACTCGGCCACCTGGTGATCGCCACACCCGACCTGCTCGCCACCAGGGCCTTCCTGGTCGACGGCCTCGGCTTCAAGGTGAGCGACGAGTTCCGCGGCGCCATCGCCTTCCTCCGCTGCTCGACCGACCACCACAACGTGGCCCTGGTCGGCGCGGACGTGCCGCACCTGCAGCACTACTCGTGGGAGTGCGACGACGTCGACCACGTCGGGCACGCCGCCACGCAGCTGCTGACCACCGATCCGGCGCGTCATGCCTGGGGCTTCGGCCGGCACTTCATCGGCTCCAACTTCTACTGGTACCTCCGCGACCCGGCCGGATCGTTCCTCGAGCTGTACAGCGACCTCGACGTGATCGACGACGACGAGGCGTGGGAGCGCGAGGGCCGCACGCAGTTCGCTCCGTCGCAGATCGGCCGGGCTTGGGGGCCCGACACCCCGTTCGAGTTCATCGTGCCCAACGACATCGCCGCGCTGCGCGCCGGCTGGGCCGCTCGTGGCTGAACCCTCACCGGCCGGCCTCGACACCGAGGTGCTGGTGGTCGGGTTCGGTCCGGTGGGCTGTGTGCTCGCCACCCTGCTCGCTCGACGTGGTCGTCGGGTGGTGGTCGTCGACCGCGACACCGACCTGTTCCCGCTCCCCCGGGCCGCCCACTTCGACCACGAGATCATGCGCGTCGTCCAGGAGCTCGGCTGCGCCGACGAGGTCGCCCCGAGCCTCTACCCCAACGCGGCGATGGACTTCCTGAGCGCCGACCGGCAGGTGCTCATGTCGATGCGCAGCGCGGAGCGCACCGTGTCCGGCTGGCCCTCGTCCAACCTGTTCCACCAGCCGGGGTTCGAGCGCACGTTGCGCACCGCCGCAGCCACCGCCGGCGCCGACATCCGCCTGGGCGTCGAGGTGACCGCCCTCGCCGCGCACGACGACCACGTCGTCGCGACGGCTGCGGACGGCTCGACCATCTCTGCCGCGTGGGTGGTCGGCTGTGACGGCGCGAGGTCCTCGATCCGACGATGGTGTGGCGTCACCGTCGACGACCTGCGCTTCGAGGAGCCGTGGCTCGTGCTCGACCTGGTGCTGCACGATGGCGTGCCGTTGCCGAGCACGCACGCCCTGCAAGTGTGCGACCCGGCGCGGCCGCACACGTTGGTGCCGATGCCACGCCCGCGCTTCCGGTTCGAGTTCATGCTGCTCCCGGGCGAGGACGCAGCGACCCTCCAGCGACCCGACGTGGTCGCCGAGCTGCTGCGCGCCTGGATCGACCCCTCGACGGCCACCGTGGAGCGATCAGCCGTCTACACCTTCCACGGCCTCGTGGCCCAGCGGTGGCGCGAGGGCCGGGTGCTGCTCGCCGGAGATGCCGCCCACCAGATGCCGCCGTTCCTGGGCCAGGGCATGTGCTCGGGCATCCGCGACGCGGCGAACCTCGCGTGGAAGCTCGACCTGGTGCTCGGGCGAGGCGTGGACGACGCGATCGTCGACACCTACCAGGCCGAGCGAGAACCGCACGTGCGGGCGATCGTCGAGGCGGCGATCGGCTTCGGCCGGATCATCTGCCCCACCGACCACGACGTAGCGGCGGCCCGCGACGCCCACAAGCTCGCGG
>DAINND010000092.1:0-4181 GCA_036736065.1 Ilumatobacteraceae bacterium | reverse complement strand
CCCCCCCCCCCCCCCGCCGCGCCGCCCCTCTCCCCCCCCCCGCCCCCGCCCCCCCCCGCCGTGCGGGCTGCGGGTGCCGACTAACCGGCGCCCGCCCGGACCGGCGCCCCGATGCCAGCGCTCACCGCCGGCCAACTGGTGGGTGCAGGCGGTGGAAGCCTCTCGCTGCAGGGCACCATCGACGGCGCACGCTCGGACGACGTGATCGGCGGGCGCTTCGCCGTCATCGCCCGAACGCCGCACCTGCTGGCAGCGCCCGAGGCGCAGGCCTGGGCGGCGATCGATGCAGTGCTGCTCGACGCGCAGGCGCACCCCGGCCTCGCCGGCGTGCTCGACCTCGCCGGGGGCGATGTGGCCGTGGTCCGACCCGACCGCTACCTGTTCGGCGCAGGCGCGCAGTGCCCGCCGCCCCCGCCGCTGCTGCTCGCCACGAGCTGAGCTGCGCGGTCAGACCACGGCGAACGAGCCGGTGCCGGTGGCGACGAGCTTGCCGTCGTCACCGACGATGCGCGCCTCGAGGTGCACCACACGGCTGCCCGGCTTCACCACGGTGGCCTCGCACCGCAGGGAGCCCGCCAGCACCGGGCGGAGGAAGCGGGTCTGGATCTCGATCGTCACCGGTCGCCGCCCCTCGGCGAGCACCGAGACGGCGGCACCGCCCATGGAGGTGTCGATGAGCGCGAAGAGCACGGCGCCGTGGAGCACGCCGTGGGGGTTGAGATGGTCGGGCCCGACCGTGAGACGCGCCTCGGCGGTGCCGAGGCCGGTGCGCTGCACCTCCATGCCGATCAGATCGGCGAAGGGGTGCGGCAGGGGCGACGGAGGTGCCTGCGGTGCGTCACTCATGCCCGCAAGTGTCGCAGACGACCGCCCCGAGCCCGGTCAGCGGGTGAGCGGCACCCGCGTGAGCGGCACGGCGTCGGGCAGCGTGACGTCGAGCAACTCGAAGTCGGGCGTGCAGGCGCCGATGGCGATCGTGGTGTCGGCCGGCAGCACGAAGCTGTCACCCGCCCCGACCGGCTCGGGGTCGTAGCCGGTCACCTCGAGCGCCGCCGATCCGGCGAGCACGAAGCCGAACATCAGCTCGCCGTGATGGCGGACGTGGTCCGTCCGGTCGGTCCGACCGACGGGCCGCACCACCCGGGCCCCGGCCAGGCCGTCCGTCGCCGCACCGAAGCCGATGTCGCGACACTCGAAGCCCTCATGGCGCCACGGGCCCCACGTGGCGTCCGCGGCGATGTGGCGGACGAAGCGCTGCCCACCGAAGTCGCGGGCGGGGTCGACGCGTCCTGTCGGCAGCGCCGTGCCATGGTCGGCGAGCGTCTCGTGCTCGGCCGGGCAGCCGAGCTCGACCACCTCGAGGCCTTCCGATGCCTCGAGCACGCGATGGCGGATCTGCGGCGGCTGCAGCACGCAGTCCCCGGCGCGCAGCACGAAGGGGTCACCCTGGTCCTCGTAGACCAGCCGCACCCAGCCGCGCACGCAGTAGATCATCTGGAAGCGGACCTTGTGATAGTGCACGTAGTCGGGCACCGGCCCTGCCTCGGGGATGCGGATGTGCGACCCGATGAACCGCCCACCCTGACGGCCCGGGATCAGCTCGCGGTACTGCATGCCCGCCCTGCCGACGCCGAACGTGGCGTCAGCGGCGAGGCGGTCGATCACAAAGGTCGACTCGAGCTCCGGGACCACCAGCTCCGGGTCGGCAGGGACGATGTGCACCACGGTGCCGTTCGGCGCCACGAGCTCGGTCGTTCCGCCGGCGCGCAGCGCAGGATCATCGGACAACAGCCGCAGCGCGCCCGGCGAAGCTCCGTCGAGCGGCTGGAGGCGCAGCGCCATGCCGTGCCCGGACAGCACCGCCACGGCAGGGCTGTCGGCCGGGAAGATCGCATCGACACGGAACCCGAGGCCGATGAAGAACTGCAGCGTGGGGTCGAGCTCGTCGCAGGCGAGGACCACTTCGGCGGCCCGCACCTGCGCAGGGTCGACCGGTCGGGGGTCCAAGGGCTCGGCCATGGGACCCGACGCTAGCCTGACCCGGTGCCAGCGAACGGTCCCCGAACTCTGCTGCTCGGCATCGACACCGGGGGCACCTACACCGATGCCGTCGTCTACGACGAGCACACCTCCACCGTGGTGGTGACGGCGAAGGCGCCGACCACGCACCACGACTTGTCGATCGGGATCCGCGGCGCGATCGACGCCGTCCTCGGCGCCGGCGGCATCGACCCGGCGCTGGTCGAGCTGGTGTCGCTGTCGACCACGCTCGCCACGAACGCGCTGGTCGAGGGTCGCGGCAGGCCGGTGGGCACCGCCGTCATCGGCTTCGACGCCGGTGTGGTCGAGCGCGCCGGGCTGGCCGACGCGCTGGCCGGCGATCCGGTGGTGTTCCTCGACGGCGGCCACGACCCGCACGGCTCCGCCGTCGCCCCACTCGACCTCGGCACGCTGGCAGCGTGGGCCGACCAGATCGCCGCCGAGGTCGACGCATTCGCGGTGACGAGCCAGTTCAGCGTCCGCAACCCCGAGCACGAGCTCGCTGCGGCGAGCCTGCTCCGCGAGCGCACGGGCCGTCCGGTCACCTCGAGCCACCAGCTCTCCGCACAGCTCAACGGCCCGCGGCGCGCCGTCACCGCCGTGCTCAACGCCCGGCTCATCGCGATCATCCACGACCTGGTCGGCACGACCGAGCGGACACTGGTCGAGCACGGCATCCACGCGCCGCTGATGGTCGTGCGCGGTGACGGTTCGCTGGTGTCGGCCCGCTTCGTGGGCGAACGGCCGATCGAGACGATCCTGTCCGGCCCGGCGGCCAGCCTGGTCGGCGCCGCCCACCTCACCGGCCTCGCCGACGCGATCATCTCCGACATCGGCGGCACCACGACCGACATCGCAGTGCTACGCGGCGGTGTGCCGGCGATCAACCCGCACGGCGCCACCGTCGGCGGGCACCGCACGATGGTCGCCGCCGTCGACATGGCCACGCACGGCCTCGGCGGAGACAGCGAGGTCCGCCACGACGACCGCGCCGCCGGAGCGGTGCTGCTGATCGGACCACGTCGGATCGTGCCGATCAGCGCACTCGCCCTCACCGAGCCTGCGGCAGTGCTCGACATGCTCGAGCGCCAACTCGGCGCCGACGTGCCGACCGACACCGACACCCTCGTGCTCCTGCGCACCGAGGCCACCCACCGAGCGCTCACCGACCCGGCCGAGCAGCGTCTCGTCGCCCAGCTCCGTGGCCCGCTCACCCCCGCCACCGGCATCGTCACCTCGGCAGCGATCCGGCGCGTGGTCGACCGTCTCGTGCGACGGGGCGTGCTCCGTGTCGCCGGCTTCACACCCACCGATGCCGCCCATGTGCTGGGCATGCAGGACACCTACCACCGGGGCGCCGCCGACCTCGCTGCAGCCGTGGTGGCCCGCCGTCGCGACCGCCTCGGTCGGGCGCTCGCCCCGGACGGCCGAAGCCTGGCCGAGCTCACCGTCGCCACGCTGCAGCGGCGCTCCGCCGAGGCCGTCCTGACCGCCGCCTTCGTCCACGACGGCCTCTCCGCCGACGAGGTGGCCCGCCAGGTGGTCCAGGCCGGCCTCGACCGGCGCAGCACGGCGACCCGGCTCGACATCGGTTTGGCCGTCCCGCTGGTCGCCCTCGGCGCCTCGGCCCACGCCTACTACCCGGGTGTCGCCGACCTGCTCGGCACCCGCCTGGACGTGCCCGCGCACGCCGGCGTGGCCACCGCCGTCGGCGCGGTCGTCGGCCGGGTCCGGCTCAGCCGCACCTGCACCATCAGCGCCCCGCAGGCAGGCCAGTTCCTCGTCCACGCCGGCGACACCCCCTCCATGCACACCCAGCTCACCGCAGCCGTGGCCACCGCCGAGCGCGAGCTCACCGAGCGCCTCGCCGCCGACATGCGCACCGCCGGGGCGTCGGAGTTCGAGGTCACCCGGCAGTTCGACGAGCGCACCGTCGATGTGGACGGCATGCCCTTCTTCGTCGAGGGCGTGCTCACGATGACCGCCTCGGGCCGTCCCGACGTCGACTCCTGAGCACCCGTCGCGCCTGGTCAACCACTGTTCGCGCGAATTCGGTCAAGTCCTGCTCAAGGATCCCTCCCCCTGAGCCGATACATGGATCATGCGCCGACGTGTGCTGCCCGCCGCAGCCCTTCTCGCCG
>DAINND010000091.1:0-10403 GCA_036736065.1 Ilumatobacteraceae bacterium | reverse complement strand
CCTGGCTCGCTGCCGGTCTCGACCCGATCGAGGCGGCCATGGCCAACCAGGACGCCGCGTTCGAGTTCTTCGCCAAGCTCGGCACGCCGTTCTTCTGCTTCCACGACGTCGATATGGCGCCCGAGGGCGCGACGCTGGCCGAGTCGCGGCGCAACCTCGACGTGATGGTCGAGCGGGCCGCGGGCAAGATGGCCGAGACCGGGGTTCGGCTGCTGTGGGGCACGGCCAACCTGTTCTCCCATCCTCGCTACGCGGCGGGCGCCGCCACCAACCCCGACCCCCAGGTGTTCGCCCATGCCGCCGCACAGGTTCGCCACATGCTCGAAGCAACCCATCGGCTCGGCGGGGCCAACTACGTGCTGTGGGGCGGCCGAGAAGGGTACGAGACGCTGCTCAACAAACGGCTGCGCCGCGAAGCCGCCCAGCTCGCCCGGTTCCTGACCCTGGTGGCCGAGCACAAGCGCCGCATCGGGTTCACGGGCACTCTGCTCCTCGAGCCGAAGCCACAGGAGCCCGCCAAGCACCAGTACGACTACGACTGCTCGACGGTGCTCGGGTTCCTCGAGCGCTACGACCTCGCCGACGAGTACCGCGTCAACATCGAGGTGAACCACGCGACGCTGTCCGGGCACTCCTTCCACCACGAGGTCGCCTTCGCGATCGACCACGGGTTGTTCGGGTCGATCGACGCGAACCGTGGGGACCCGCAGAACGGCTGGGACACCGACCAGTTCCCGAACTCCGTCGACGAGATGAGCCTGGCGGTCTACGAGATCCTGCGCGGTGGCGGGTTCACCACGGGTGGGTTCAACTTCGACACCAAGCTCCGGCGGCAGAGCATCGACCGCTCCGACCTCTTCCATGGCCACATCGGCGGCATCGACACGCTCGCCCGTTCGCTGCTCGTCGCTGCGGCGATGCTCGACGACGGCACGATCGAGCGGGCCCGCGACGCGCGCTACGCGGGTTGGGACGATGGGCTCGGCCGACGCATCCTCGACGGCGAAGTCGACCTCGCCACACTGGCCGACGAGGCGGTTGCGGGCGACCTCGACCCGCGTCCGGTGTCGGGGCGGCAGGAGTGGCTCGAGAACCAGGTGAACCGGATCATCTGGTCGACGCCGAACTGACGCCGTTCCCGGCCGGCGCGCCATGATGGGCCGATGAGCAACGCCACGCTGGTCGCCGGGGTCGACTCGTCGACGCAGTCGACCAAGGTCGAGGTCCGCGACGTCGCCACGGGAGCCGTCGTCGCGACGGGATCCGCGCCGCACCCACCGACCACGCCGCCACGCTCGGAGCAGGATCCGGCCGCCTGGTGGGCCGCCTTCGAGCAGGCCTGGGCGGCGGCGGGAGCGCCGGAGGTCGCCGCGATCAGCGTCGCCGGGCAGCAGCACGGGATGGTGGCCCTCGACGATGCACGTCGGGTCGTCCGACCCGCCAAGCTGTGGAACGACACCGAGCCCGCACCGGACGCGCGCTGGCTCTGGAAGCAGATGCCCGGCGGCCGGGACGACTGGGCGGCGGCGGTGGGCAGCGTGCCGACCGCGGCCTTCACCATCGCCAAGCTGTCGTGGCTGCACCGCAGCGAGCCCGAGCACTGGGAGCGGCTCGCCCACGTGCTGCTGCCGCACGACTGGCTGACCTTGCAACTCACGGGCGAGCTGGTGACCGACCGCGGTGACGCGTCGGGGACCGGGTACTGGTCACCGGCGGCGGGGGAGTACCGGTGGGACCTGCTCGCCGTGATCGACCGCGACCGCGACTGGCGCCAGGTGGTGCCGCGCGTGGCCGGTCCACGTGAGGTGGTCGGGCGTTGGCGCGGGGCGGTCGTGGCTCCCGGCACGGGCGACAACATGGCCGCTGCTCTCGGGCTCGGGCTGCAGCGGGGCACGGCAGTGCTGTCGGTGGGCACCAGCGGAACCGCCTATGCGATCGGCGACAAGGCCTGTGCCGATACGAGCGGCGCCGTGGCCGGGTTCGCCGACGCGACGGGCCGCTTCCTGCCGCTGGTGTGCACGATGAACGCCACCAAGGTGCTGGCTGCGACGGCTCGCCTGCTCGGCGTCGACCATGCCGGCCTCGACGCCCTGGTCGCAGCCGAGCCCGTCGGTGCCGGTGGGCTCACCCTGTTGCCCTATCTCGACGGCGAGCGCACCCCGGACCTGCCCGAGGCCACCGGGGTGCTCGCCGGGCTCCGCAGCGACGTGCGGCGCGAGCAACTGGCGCGGGCCGCGGTGGAGGGTGTGGTGTGCGGGCTGCTCGATGCGCTCGATGCGCTCGTGGCCGTGGTGCCGTCGGTCGAGGAGATCGTGCTCACCGGTGGTGGCGCCCGCAGCGCAGCGGTGCGGCAGGTGCTGGCGGACCTGTGTGAGCTCCCCGTCGCGGTGAGCAGCGTCGACGAGTCGGTCGCCACGGGCGCCTGTGTGCAGGCCGCGGCAGCGCTGCTCGACGTCGAGCACGCCGAGGTTGCTGAGCGCTGGGGCCTCGGCAGCGCTGCTCCCGTCGCGCCATCGGGCACCGTCGGTGACGCCCTCCGCGGAGACGTCCGTGGCAGGCACGCGGAGTTGCGGGCCCGGCACTACGGATGACCGGCGACGATCCCTTCGCCGTGCTCGGCCTCGACCGCTCCGCCGACCTGGCCGCAGTGCGAGCGGCTCGCCGGCGGATGGCCTTCGAGCTCCACCCTGATCGTGGCGGCGACCCGGTGCGCATGCAGCAGGTCAATGCGGCCTTCGACGCCTGTGTGGCCCACCTGACAGGCCGCCGGCCCCTGTCTGCGGACGAGCCCGCCACGACCGAGCCCGAGGTGGCGACGAGTCGCCCGGCGCCGCGCGGTCCAGCGGCGCAGCGGACGGGTGGCTCGTCGGCGCGGGCGCGGCGCTGGCGCGACCTCGAACGTGACGCCCCGTCGTTCACCGTGGACGCCCTGCCGGCGGAGACCTTCGAAGCGCTGCTCGTGGTGGCGTCGTGGATCGGCGAGGTGCTCGACGAGGATCCGCCCTACGTGCTCGAGTGCCACCTCCACGAGCCCGGACCGGCGTGGTGCAGGTTGGACGTGGTCCCCGACGCCGGGGGGAGCACCGTCAGCCTCACGGTGGCGCGTCCAGAGCATGTGCCGCGCGGCGAGCAAGTGACGGCCGAGGAGGTCCGCGACGTGTGGGGGGAGCAGCTCAACCAGCTCGGTCGGCCGCTGCCTTGAGCAGGCGGTCGCGGATGGCGTGACCGAGCCCGGCGGCCGGTGGGAGCAGGGCGATCACCGACGGGCGCTGCTCGTCGTCAGCGCGGCGCAGCCAGTCGAACAGGCCACGGGCGTAGTCGACGAGATCGATGCCGACACCGATGACGGCCGCGTCGGGATGGTCGGCGGCGAGCCGGTCGAGGGCAGTGAGGTCGTCGGCGAGCAGGACCGCGCAGCGGGGCGCATAGTGCGAGGCGAGCATGCCCGACGCTCTGCTCGGGCCCGAGGCTGCAGCGACACGACCGGCGAGCAGCGCGGCGATCTGCTCGCCCGGGATGCCGCCCGGGCGCAGGATCTGGGGAGGGTCGACACTGCAGTCGACGATCGTGCTCTCGACCCCGATCGGGCAGGGGCCGCCGTCGAGGATCAGGTCGACGTCGTCGCCGAGGTCGCGACGCACGTGCTCGGCCGTGGTGGGGCTCACCCGGCCGAAGCGGTTCGCGGACGGCGCCGCGACACCGCCGCCGAAGCGCTCGAGCACGGCGGTCGTCAGCGGATGCGCCGGCACGCGCACCCCGACCGTGGGCCGTCCGCCGGTGACCACGTCGAGCACGTGCGCAGCGCGGGGGACGAGCAGGGTGAGCGGGCCGGGCCAGCACGCATCGGCCAGCACGGCCGCGGAGGGCGGCACGGTCGAGGCCCAGTGGGCCAGCGCCGAGGCCGCGGCGACGTGGACGATGAGCGGGTGGTCGGCCGGCCGGCCCTTCACGGCGAAGATCCGACGCACCGCCCGCTCGTCCGAGGCGTCGGCGCCGAGCCCGTACACCGTCTCGGTCGGGAGCGCGACCAGGCCACCGCGGCGCAGCACCTCGACAGCTCGGTCGACGGCCCGCGACTCCTCGGGCGTCATGCCGGGACGGCGTCGATGAACTCGAGGGCGGCGTCGATGAAGCCGAACGCCTCCGGGGTCGCGAAGTGGTCGACGTTGCGCAACGTCACGAGCTTCGCACCCGGGATGGCGTCAGCGAGTGGGTCCCCGGGACCGGCGAAGTCGCGGTCGCCGATCACGACGAGGGTCGGGCAGCTGACCCCTGCGAGCAGCTCGGGTGTGAACCGGGGGCCACGCGGGCGACGCATGACGGCAGTGAGCGCCGCCAGGTCGTTGCCCGGCTGGCGGGCGTAGTTGACGAACATCCGGCCGATGTTGTCGTCGGGGTCCCCGCTGCCCTCGAGCGCGGCGAGGATCCGGTCGGTGCCGGTCGAATCGTCGTCGAAGAGCGTCGCGCCGATGCCGGCGAGGACGAGACGGCGGAACCGCCCCGGTGTCGCGGCCGCCAGGCGGAGCAGGGTCATGGCGCCGAGGGAGAAGCCGATCGCGTCGACGGGGTCGTCGGGCAGCGCGGCGAGGACGCGGGCGCCGAGGTCGGCGTACTGGTCCGGGTCGTGCGGCTTGGGCGCCTCACCGTGGCCGAGCAGGTCGACCCCGATCACCGGCCGACCGGCGTCGGCGAGGAGATGGGTGAAGCCGCTCGACTGCCAGGTGGCGGCGAACGATCCGCCCCATCCGTGCACCAGGACCACAGGAGTTGCCATGGAGTCACCGTAGTGCGGGCGGGAGTGGCCGTCTCGGCCGGCCGGTCGGGCGGTGCCAGGGACCGAGTGGGCCAGGGTCGTAGCGGCGTGCCGTGCGGGCCGTTAGCCTCGAGTGGCCCTCGTTGCGCCAAAGGAGCCTCGCATGCGCATGCTCAACGACGCAGTCCCGTTCGACCTCACCTACAGCGACGTCTTCATGGTGCCCAGCCTCTCGGCGGTGCCATCCCGTTTCGACGTCGATCTCGCCACCCCCGACGCCCTCGGCACGACCATCCCGGTGGTGGTCGCCAACATGACGGCCGTGGCCGGCCGCCGGATGGCCGAGACCGTCGCCCGGCGCGGTGGGATCACGGTGCTGCCCCAGGACATCCCGCTCGATGTGGTCGAGACGGTGGTCGACTACGTGAAGAGCCGGCACACCGTCTACGAGACGCCCATCACCCTCGGGCCGCACCACACCGTCGGCGACGCCCTCGGGCTCATCCACAAGCGCTCGCACGGTGCCGTCGTAGTGGTCGACGACGACGAGATCCCGTTCGGGATCTTCACCGAGCACGACGCGGTCGGGTTCGACCGGTTCACCCAGCTGCAGCACGTCGCCCGCCGCGACATCGTCGCCGTCGAGTCCGGCACCGACCCGCGGATCATCTACGAACGCCTCGCCGACCAGCGGCTGTCGGTGGCGCCGGTGGTCGACGACCTCGGCCGGCTGATCGGTTGCGTCACGCGCAAGGGTGCGCTGCGCAGCACCATCTACCGGCCGGCCGTCGACGCCGAGGGTCGGCTGCGGGTCGCCTGTGCCGTGGGCATCAATGGTGACCCGGCTGCCAAGGCCAAGGCGCTGCTCGGCCATGGCGTCGACGCGCTCGTCATCGACACGGCGCACGGGCACCAGACGCGCACCCTGCGTGCCATCGAAGACGTGCGCGCTGTCGCCCCCGACACGCCGATCGTCGCCGGCAACGTGGTCACCGCCATCGGGACCCGGCAGCTCATCGAAGCGGGAGCCGACATCGTCAAGGTCGGCGTCGGACCAGGCGCGATGTGCACCACCCGGATGATGACCGGTGTCGGTCGGCCGCAGTTCTCGGCCGTGGTCGAATGCGCGGACGAGGCGCGCCGGCTCGGCAAGCACGTCTGGGCCGACGGAGGAGTCCGCCACCCGCGTGACGTCGCCCTCGCCCTCGCCGGCGGCGCAGCGAACGTGATGTTCGGATCGTGGCTCGCCGGCACCTACGAGTCCGCTGCCGACACGTTGCGTGACCTCGACGGTCGTCTCTACAAGGAGAGCTTCGGCATGGCGAGCAACCGTGCCGTGAAGAGCCGCTCCAGGTCGGAGTCGGCCTTCGAGCGGGCGCGCAAGGAGCTCTTCGAAGAGGGGATCAGCACGTCGCGCATGTACCTCGACCCGGAGCGACCCGGCGTCGAGGACATCATCGACCAGATCGTCGCCGGCGTCCGGTCGGCGTGCACCTACGCCGGTGCGAGCACCATCGAGGAGTTCCACGAGCGTGCCGTCGTCGGCGTGCAGAGCGCCTCCGGCTACCACGAAGGCATGCCCCTCGGCACGAGCTGGTGACCATGTCGTCGTCGGCGTCGACTGCTCCGCGGCACCTGCGGGTGATCGCGATCGACGGTCCGGCTGGCGCGGGCAAGAGCACGATCGGACGTGCGCTCGCCGCCCGTCTCGGCCTCGAGTACCTCGACACCGGGGCGATGTACCGCGCTGTCACGGCAGAGGCGCTCCGGCGGGGCATCGAGCTCGCCGACCGACCGACCGTGGCGCGCCTGGCCCGGTCGATCGAACTGGTCGTCGGCCCGTCGGGCGTGCGAGTCGGTGGTGCCGATCTGACGACCGAGATCCGGACGCCGGAGGGCACCGCGGCGACCAGCGTCGTGGCAGCCAACCCGGAGGTGCGTGCCGAGCTGGTCGCTCGTCAGCGAGCCTGGGCAGTCGGACGTGGTGGTGGTGTCCTCGAAGGACGCGACATCGGGACCGTGGTGTTCCCCGACGCCGAGGTGAAGCTCTACCTCACGGCTTCGCCTCGGGTGCGTGCGGAACGCCGCGTCGCCGAGGCGGGAGGTGACGTCGACGAGATCGAGGCTGCGATCGCCGCCCGTGACGCCGCCGACCAGGGGCGCGCCGATGGCCCGCTGCGTCGCGCCGATGGGGCGGTCGTCGTCGACACCACCGGACTGCCCGTCGACGAGGTGCTCGCCCGGATCCTGGCCCTGCTCCCGAGCGGGTGGGGGTCCAGATGACCAAGGGCGACACCCGGCTCGCTGGTCAGACCCGCCTCGACAAGTTCATGTACCACTTCGGCCGCAACGTGGTGGTCGGGTTCTGCCGGGTGTGGTGCCGCGAGACCGTGGAGGGGTACCACCACATCCCCTCGACCGGGGCGTTCGTGCTCGCACCCGTCCATCGGAGCATCCTCGACACACCGATCTCTGCCGCCGTGACCCGCCGCAGACTGCGCTACATGGGGGCCGACAAGTACTGGAAGAACCGGTCGTTCGGCCGTCTGCTGACCGCATTCGGCGGCTTCCCGGTCACCCGCGGAAGCGCCGACAAGGAGGCGCTGACGCGGTGCATCGAGGTGCTGCAGGCCGGCGAGCCGCTCGTGCTGTTCCCCGAGGGTGAGCGCAAGAGCGGTCCGGTCGTGCAGCCGCTGTTCGACGGGGCCACCTACGTCGCACTGAAGGCCGGAGTACCGATCGTGCCGGTGGGCATCGGTGGCAGCGAACGGGCGATGCCCAAGGGTGCGCGGTTCATCTACCCGCGCAAGGTGCACGTGGTGGTGGGGGCGCCCATCCCGGTGCCTGCCGCAGGCGAGGCGCGCATCACTCGTGCCGCTCGTCAGGAGTTGAGCGCCACGCTGCAGTCCGAGCTGCAGCGGCTGTTCGACCTGGCCGAGTCGCGCGTCAGTCGTTGAGCCAGGCGCTGGCTGCTGCGGCGAGCCAGACGGGGTCGCGCACACCGCACAGCTCGCGGGCGGAGTGCATCGACAGTTGCGGCACGCCGACGTCGACGGTGTCGATGCCGAGCCGGGTCGCCGTGATCGGACCGATCGTCGACCCGCAGGGCATCGAGTTGCGGCTCACGAACACCTGCGACGGGACACCGGCGCTGCGGCACGCTCGCTCGAAGCGTGCTGCGGTCGCCGCTGAGGTGGCGTAGCGCTGGTTGCTGTTGACCTTGAGCGCAGGCCCCTGGTTGACGATGGGGCGGTGCCCTGGTTCGTGGCGCTCCGGGTAGTTCGGGTGGACGGCGTGCGCATTGTCGACCGAGAGGCACTGCGAGGCGGCGAGCGAGGCGAGGAACGACGCCCGGTCGCCGCCGCAGGCCAGCGTGATCCGCTCGAGCAGGTGCTCGAGCACCGGCCCGGCTGCTCCGGACGTGCTCTGGCTGCCGACCTCTTCGTGGTCGAACAGTGCGATCACCAGGTGAGCGTCATCGGCCCGAGATGTCAGCAGGGCGTCGGTGGCCGCCCAGCAGGACACCTGGTTGTCGAGGCGGCCGCTCGCGAGCAGCGACGCGTCGGCGCCGAGCACCGCGGCGGGGGTGCGGTCGAACAGGCTGAGCTCCCACCAGCCGATCGAGGCCGGCTCGACCTCGAGCCGCTCGGCCAACCAGTCGCGGAAGTCGCCCTCGCGCGCCGCTCCTGACCCCCAGACCGGTGTGAGGTGCTGCTGCTTGTCGAGCACGAGCCCGCGCTCGTTGACGTCGCGGTCGAGATGGATGGCCAGTTGCGGCACGCGGCACACGGCGTCGTCCACGACCAGATCGGCCGCCGAGCCGTCCGTCAGCACCACCCGGCCCGCGACGCCGAGGTCGCGGTCGAGCCAGGAGTTGAGCAGCACACCGCCGTAGACCTCGACGCCGAGCTGGCGCCAGCCGTTGCTCGACACATCGGGCCGGGGCTTCACGCGCAGGCACGGCGAGTCGGTGTGCGCGCCGATGATCCGGAACGGAGTGGTCGGCGTCGGTGCGGCGGCCAAGCGGTAGGCGACCACCGAGGCGCCGACGACGGAGACGCCCATCGGAGGCAGTTCGGTCCAGGCCGAGCGGGTCTCGAGGGGCACGGCGCCGGCGTCGAGCAGCCGACGGACCGCCGAGGAGGCGGCATGCCACGGCGACGGCGATGCGTCGAGGAAGTCGACGAGGTCGTCGAGCGGGCCGGAGCGGTGCGTGTCGTCCGAGGTCATCTCAACGGCCCTGGAACATGCCGATCGGCAGACCGGTGAGACGGAGGTGGCTGGTCTCGTTGACCGTCACGATCGACCGCTCGCCGCTGCGTGCGGCGGCGACCCGGTGGATGGAGGTGTAGTTGGGGTAGAAGAACCCCTGGTTGACCCCGAGGCCGAGGATCTCCGACAGGTAGCCGTTGATCACGCCCCCGTGGCAGACCACCGCGATGCGGTCCCCGCCGTGCTCGGCGATGAGCGCTTCGATCGCCGCCACGACGCGGGAGCGGAACTCCTCGGGCGACTCGTCGTGGACCGTCCACTCGCCGCGCAGCATCGCCTGCCACCGCGGGTCGTTCGCCGCCTTCAGCTCCTCGACGGGGACGTACTCGTTGGAGTTGCGGTCCCACTCGGCGACGTCGTCGATCACGGTGATGGGCAGCTGTTGCGCGGTGGCGACCGGCTCGGCGGTCTGCACGGCCCTGCGCAGCGGGCTCGCGTAGATGGCGTCGAGCCGTTCGGCGGCGAGGTACTCGGCGAGGTGCACCGCTTGCGCATGGCCCGCCTCGGACAGCTCGGGGTCGGCGATGCCGTGCTCGAGCACCCGCTTGACCGGCAGTGCGTGGCGGATCAACAGAAGCTCCATGCCGACAGGATGGCAGGATTGGAGGATGGCGATGGAGTCAAGGACCAAGATCGTGGCCACGCTCGGCCCGGCGAGCGAGACGCCCGAGATGCTCGACCGCCTGGTGCTCGCCGGTGTCGACATGGTCCGGCTCAACCTCTCGCACGGGACCGTCGACGAGCACGTCCGGCGGTTGCACGACGTGCGCGCGGCTGCGGCGCGCGTCGGCCGGGTGGTGGCCGTGCTGGCCGACCTGCCGGGCCCGAAGATCCGCGCCGGGCAGCTGCCCCCGGGTGGCGTGACGTTCGTCGCCGGAGCCGAGGTGCTGCTCCGGCCCGGCACGGCTCCGAGCACGTCGACCGAGCTGTTCGTCGACTACCCGTCGTTGCTCGAGGACCTGCAGGTCGGTGACCGGGCCGTCGTCGGCGACGGGGCCATCTCGCTGCGCGTCGAGGAGGTCACCGGTGAGCACGCGCGGGCACGGGTGCTCACCGGCGGTGCGAGCCAGGGTCGGCCCGGTGTCCACCTGCCGTCGGAGCGGATGCGCCTGCGCGCCCCGACCGACGACGACCTGCGCCTGGCGCAGATCATGGCTGCCGAGGGCGTCGACTTCCTCGCCGTGTCCTTCGTGCGCGCCGCGGCCGACCTGGTCGAGGTCCGTCGCACCGTCGCTCCGTCGGGCGTGCGCCTCGTGGCCAAGGTCGAGACCTTGCCGGCGGTCGCCGCGCTCGAGGAGATCACAGCCGAGGCCGACGCCGTGATGGTCGCCCGCGGCGACCTGGGCATCGAGTGCCCGCTCGAGGACGTGCCGCACCT
>DAINND010000090.1:0-10412 GCA_036736065.1 Ilumatobacteraceae bacterium | reverse complement strand
GTAGGCGCCACCGGCAGCGTTGATGGCCACACAGCCGTCCGCCATCACCATGAGCAGGCGCACCGCCTCGGGTAGGTGTGCGGGGAGCCGACCGGCATAGTCGACGGAGCAGCGAGCGATCACCAGGCGCATCGGGACCTCACGCTAGACCGCGGGCGGGCTCAGTCGAACTTCGCGGGACGGGCGACCCGGACGGTGCTGGCCCACGCCACCACTGCGTAGTTCGAGAAGTAGTGCTCTGCCAGGTGGGTCAAGATCGCGTCGGCGACGTCGTCGCGGACGATGGTCTCGACGCGGATGTGCTGGCCCTCCCAGTCGCTCGTGTGCCGACCGCCCGTCCCGCTGCCGTCGGTGCTGCTGATCGAGTAGCCGGTCGCACCCAGCTGGCGGAGGTCGTCGATCAACCGCCGTCGGAGGACCGACTCGGCGACGATGGTGACCAGCTGCCGCTGCGTCGTGGTCATGAGAGCCCTTTCGCCATGGCGTAGTAGATGGGGATGCCGAACACGATGTTGAACGGGAACGTCACCCCGAGCGAGGCCGTGATGTAGAGCCCCGGCTTGGCCGTCGGCAACGCGATCCGGACCGCGGCGGGGGCAGCGATGTACGACGCGCTGGCGGCGAGCGTGGCGAGCACGGTGGCGCCCCCCACGCCGAGGCCGGCGAGCGTCCCTGCAACGGCGCCGAGGAGGCCGTTGACGAGGGGGATCGCGACAGCGAGGGCCACGAGTCGCCAACCCGCTTCGCGGACGTCGCGCACCCGCTGCGCGGCGACGGTGCCCATCTCGATCAGGAACAGCGTGAGCAGGCCGGGGAAGAGCCCGACGAACAATGGGTCGACCGGTTCCAACCGCTGCGGTCCGGCAGCGAGGCCGATCGCCAGCCCGGCGATGAGCAGCACGATGCTCCGGCCGCGCAGCACCTCCGAGAGCGCCTCTCCCCAGCCCGATCCGTCGCCCTCACGGGACAGGTGGGCCTGGGCGATGGCGAGCGCCACCACGATGCCGATGATCTCGAGCACGGCGAGCAGCCCGGCGAGGAAGCCCTCGGTCGGTTCGTTGCTCGCCTCGAGGAAGGCGATGACCACGGTGAACGTCACGGCCGACACCGAGCCGTAGTGCGCGGCGATGGCCGCCGAGTCGACCACGGCGAGCTTGCCGAGCCGGCGCAGGGCCAGGTAGGCGACGACCGGGGTGAGGATGCCGAGCGCGACGGAGGCGAGCAACGGCATCCAGACCTCACCGAGGTCGGCTTCGGCCAGGCCCTTGCCGCCTTTCAGGCCGATCGCCAGCAGCAGGTACATCGACAGCATCGGGTAGAGCGCGTCGGGAAGGCGGATGTCGCCCTTCACGAGGGTCACGATCACAGCGACGACGAAGGCGAGGACCGGCGCCGAGAGCAGATTGTCGACGACGGCGCTGGCGAGCACGAGGCCTCCTCGGCCGTCAGTCTGGCACGGGACGGGCGCGTCGCCCGAGGTCGGCTATGCCTCAGCGACCCACGTGGTCGCGCATCCGCTTCTGGATCAGCTCGCGGCGGGCCTGTAGGTCGCGGTAGGTGAGCGAGTCGGTGGCAGCATCCACCCCGAAGCCGGCCTTGACGCCGTCGAGGCTGAGCTCGACCTTGGTGTGGTCGATGCCGAGCTCGCGGCCGAGGCGCTCGCCGTGGCGCTCGGCGAACATCATCGAGATCTTGGCGATCTCGGCGAGCAGGTCGAGGTCGGGCGCCAGACGGGCCATGGCCCCGTCGAGGAAGACGAGGTTCTTCACGTAGAGCATGAGCTCCTTCGGCATCCGTGCGCCGTAGCCGAGCATCGCCTTCACGACCCGCTGCACCTCGTTGACCAGCTCCTCGCCGCTCAGCGTGGTCGGGTCGATCGTCGGCTGGTCGAGGCGTAGGTCGCGGATGACAGCGGCGAGGTCGGTGTCCGGAGGCAGCGCGCCGAGGTCGCGCATGGCGGCCATCTGCCCGGGCACGTCGTTGGTGGTGGCGGCGAGCATCATCCGCAGGAAGGCGAGCCGCCGCTGGCCCGTGAGGCGACCGACGATGCCGAAGTCGAGCAGGGCGGTGCGCCCGTCTGCAAGCACCAGCAGGTTGCCTCCGTGCAGGTCGCCGTGGAACACGCCGTAGACCATGGCGCCCTCCATGAGCGCCACCATGGCGGTGCGCACCACGTCCTCGGTGGCGATGCCGGCGTCCTTCATGCCGGCGACGTCGTCGAAGTTGAAGCCGTGGACGCGCTCCATGACGAGCACCCGTCGCGTCACCAGCCGGGAATGCGGCCGGGGGACGACGTAGCCGTCCTGGCCGAGCTCGCACAGCATGGCAGCGACATCGACCATGTTCGCCGCCTCCATCCGGAAGTCGAGCTCCTCGACGATCGTCTCGGCGAACAGCTCCACCAGCGCAGGCGGGTTGGCGAGGGCGGCGATGGGGATGCGGCCGACGAGGTAGGGGGCCAACCAGGCCATCACCCGCAGGTCGCGCCGCACCAGGGTGGCGACGCTCGGGCGCTGCACCTTGACCACGACCTCTTCGCCGGTGAGCAGCACGGCCGCATGCACCTGGGCGATCGAGGCAGCGGCGATGGGCGTGGGCTCGAAGCTGGCGAACACGTCCTCGAGCCGTGCGCCGAGGTCGCCTTCGACCACGCGCCGCACGACGTCGAAGGGCTCCGCGGGCACCTGGTCGCGGCAGCGCTTGAACTCGCTGACGAGCTCAGCGGGGAAGAGGCCCTCGCCGCTCGAGATGATCTGGCCGAGTTTGATGTAGGTCGGACCGCGCCGCTCGGCGGCGAGGCGCAGACGCAGCGAGATGTCCGCCCGGCTCGCCTCCGGCGTGGCGTAGCGCCGGCGACGCTTGCGCACGAGCCAGGGCACGACGGCCTTGCCGAGCACCCCGACCACGGTGACGACCCGCTTGCCGGGCGGCACGCGGGACGGCTTGGTGAGCACGGGCACCTCGGCACGGGCGGCGACGCGCAGCTCGGCTGCGAGGTCGAGCCAGGAGATGTCATCGCGATCGAGGACCCAGGGGCCGTGCTCGGTGAAGGCCCCCCAGACGCGGGCGGCGACGCCGGCGTCGATGAGCGAGGTGGGGGAGGGACTGGCCATGCCATGCATGATCGCAGCGTTCGAGGCCGATCGCACCGCCGTGCTCGGCTCTGGTGGTGCGATTCGCGGCACATCGAGGCGGGGCTCGCATCGACGGGTGGGAGCGCCCTGGCTACGATTTGCCGACACGATCGACGTCTGGGGGGACGAATCATGCCCGAGCGGTACTACGTGACCGCCACCGACCTGTCCGCGCGCTTCCCGCTCTACACCAGGGCCAACGTGGGCGAGGTGTTCCCGGATCCGGTGACGCCGCTCACCTCGGACACGGCGCTGTGGTACGCCGAGCTCGGCTGGCGCGACGCATGGGTCCGGATGGGGGCGTTCGAGGCCGACGAGTTCCCCCCCGACACCTACTGCCAGCTCGGTGTGCTGGGCGGCTACTGCTACCTCAACGCGTCGCTGATCCGGATCTTCGGCGAGCGGGCGCCCGGCCTGTCGTGGCAGACGATGGACGAGACCTTCTTCGGCGCGATGCCCGGCGTGCCGCCCTACGTCGAGCAGCCCGGTGATGTGCGACCGGACCTGAGCGAGAAGGTCGGGGCCACGTTCGGCTGGGTGTTCGCACAGGGCAGCCTGTCCGATCTGACCGAGCTCACCGAGGACCGCGAGGAGACCATCGCCCTGCGCGCCGCCCGTCCGGACTTCGCGGCGATGAGCGATCGTGAGCTGTGGGACCGCTACATGGCGCTCATCCCGCTGCACCGCAAGTACTTCAGCCATCACCTCTTCACCACGTACATGGCCACCGTGCCCGTCGGCGCGATCGGCGCCGTGGCCACCGCCGTCGGCCGGCCGGACCTGATCATGCCGATCGTGGCGGGCATCGGCGAGGTCGACTCCGCAGCGCCGAGCCACGCCATGTGGGCCATGTCGCGGATGGATCCCGACTCCGACGAGTTCGCTGCCGCGTTCACGCAGTTCCTGGTCGAGTTCGGCAGCCGTGGCCCGAACGAATGGGAGGTCCGCTCGCCCACGTGGGAGACCCAGCCGTCGCTCGCGCTGGCAGCGATCGACCGCATGCGGCTGGCCCCCGATTCCGCCGACCCGGCCCTGCAGAACGCCGAGCGGGCGCGCCAGCGCGAGGCGGCCTCGGCCGAGCTGCTGGCGATCGTCGAGGGCGACCCGGCGGTCCACGGTCAGCTGGCGGCAGCGATCAGCTGCTCGAAGGCCTGGCTCCCCGGCCGCGAGCGCACCAAGACCAACAACATCCGCTGCATCCACGAGATGCGCATGCCGATGCGCGAGCTCGGCCGCCGGATGGTCGAGCGCGGCGCGTTCGACGAGATCGAGGACTTCGGGTTCCTGAAGGCCTCCGAGATCGACGCCTTCCTCGCCGACCCGCACTCGTTGACCGAGACCGTCCGCGTGCGTCGCGCCGAGTACCGGCACCTGCAGGAGCTCGTGCCGCCGTTCATCTTCGAAGGCCACGCCGCGGGCCCGGGCACCTGGACGCGACGCGACGCCCCCGCCGCGGCGCCGTTGCAGGCGGGTGGGTCGCTCGTCGGCATGCCCGGCTGCCCGGGAGTGGTCGAGGGCATCGCCCGCGTGGTGCTCGACTCGCACGACCCGACCGCGCTCGAGCCCGGCGACATCCTGGTGGCGCCGATCACCGACCCGTCGTGGACGCCGTTGTTCGTGCCCGCCGGTGGTGTGGTGGTCGACGTCGGTGCGATGCTCAGCCACGCCATCATCGTGAGCCGCGAGCTCGGCATCCCGTGCGTGGTGTCGGCCACCGACGCCACTCGCCGCATCCCCCATGGCGCCCGCATCCGCGTGGATGGCGACACGGGCGTCGTCACCATCTTGGAGGTGGGCTGAACATGGTCGCCGATCGCTGGATCACCGACTGGGAGCCGAGCCGCAAGTTCCCCGTCTACACCCGGGCCAACGCGGGTGAAGTGCTTCCCGACCCGGCCAGCCCGCTCGCCTGGACCCTGGTGTGGGAGCCCGGCGTGGTCGAGGGCTGGGCCGACGCCAACGTGTCGGCCGGCACGCTCACCCGCGACGAGTTCGAGAAGTCGCCACCGGAGGTGGTCGGCCTGTTCGGCGGCTACCTCTACATCAACGGGTCGATGGCCCGGCTGTTCGGGGTGCGCGGCCCTGGCCTCACTCCGGAGATGATCGACTTCGTCTACTTCGGCGAGCACCCCGACGTGCCGCCGTACGTGCACGAGGACTGGCACGACAGCCCGGCCGCCACCGAGCGGCTCGGCGGGTGGATGATGGAGGTGATGACCGCGGCCGACCTGCCCGGCCATCGTGACGACCAGGCCCGCGCCAACGAGGCACGCGCCAGCCGCCCGGACCTCGGGACGCTCACCGACGCGGAGCTCGTCGAGCGGGCGCGGTCGTTCGTCCCGTTCATCCGCCACCTGTTCTGGCGGCATCTCGACACCACGGCCGGAACCTCCATCGGGCCCGGCGCGCTCGGCGCCATCGCCGAGGCGATGGGCGACCCGTCGATCGTGCTGCAGCTGATCACGGGCATCGGCGACGTCGACTCGGCGCTGCCCAGCCACGCCATGTGGGAGCTGTCGCGCCTGCCGGCCGCCTCGCCCGAGTTCGAGCGTGGCTTCGCCGCGTTCCTCGCCGAGTACGGCAGCCGTGGCCCGAACGAGTGGGACATCCGCAGCGAGGTGTGGGAGACCAAGCCGGCACTGGCGCTCGCCCTCATCGACGCGATGCGGCCCGCAGCCGACAGCGAGTCGCCCGCAGCCCGCAACGCCCGCAATGTCGAGGCGCGCGAGGCGCTGCAGGCGCAGATCCGTGCTGCGCTCGCCGACCAGCCCGAGGCGCTCGGCACGTTCGAGATGGCGTTGCGCAGCGCCCACCTCTACATGGCCGGCCGTGAACGGGCCAAGACCAACATCATCAAGGTGATCCACGAGGTGCGCATGGCCATGCGTGAGCTGGCCGTCCGCCACGACTACTCCATGTCGCAGGTGTGCATGCTGCTCGCCGACGAGCTCGATGCCTTCGTCGCCGGTCCCGACGAGTTCCGCGCGCGGCTGTCGGCACGCGAGGAGCAGTACCTCGAGCTGTTCGACCTCGAGCCGCCCTTCATCGTCAATGGTGCCGTCGCGCCACTGTCCCAGTGGGCGCGCAAGGGCGTGGCGCACGGCGAGGCGGTCACGGTGGGCATGCAGCTCACTGGGGTGCCCGGGAGCCCCGGGAAGGCCACCGGGCGGGCCCGCGTGGTGCTCGACCCGGGCGATCCCGCCGGCCTCGAGCCGGGCGACATCCTCGTGGCGCCGATCACCGATCCGGCATGGACGCCGCTGTTCGTCCCGGCGGCTGCCGTCGTCGTCAATGTCGGCGCGCAGGTGAGCCATGCGGTGATCGTGAGCCGCGAGCTCGGCATCCCGTGCGTGGTGAGCGTGCAGCACGCCACCGAACGGATCCCCGACGGGGCGCTCATCACCGTCGACGGCAGCACCGGCACCGTCACCATCGACGAGCTCTGAGCAGCGCGCGTCGAGCGCGACCGACCGCCGAGGAGGGCTGATGAGCGCAGGTGCAGGACCGCTCGCGGGTGTGCGGGTCGTCGAGCTCGGGGTGTGGGTGGCCGGCCCGGCCCCGAGCGGGGGGATTGGCGGCAGGGGGGCCGCAGAGGTCAAAGTAGAGCAGCCAGCAGGGGAGCCGAAGCGGGGGGGGTTCGGCGCGCTCGGTGTGGCCGACCAGCAGGGTGTGCCGCCGGTCGAGATCGACAACCGGGGCAAGCGCTCCGTCGTGCTCGACCTGCAGACCGACGAGGGCCGTCGCCGCATGGAGCAGCTCCTCGTCGACGCCGACGTCTTCGTCACCAACGTGCGCCCTGAAGCACTGGGGCGGCGCGGCCTCGCCCACGACGAGGTCCTGGTGCGGCACCCTCGCCTGGTCTACGCGAGCCTCACCGGCTATGGCCTGGCGGGACCGGACGTCAACCGCGCCGGCTACGACATCGGTGCGTTCTGGGCGCGCAGCGGGGTGGCGCACACGTTCGTGCCGCCGGACCAGCTGCCGCCGGCGCTGCGCAGCGGGATGGGTGACCACATCACCGGGATGGCTCTGTTGAGCGGCATCACGGCCAAGCTGTTCGAGCGCGAGCGGACCGGGCGCGGCGGCCTGGTCGCCACCAGCCTGCTGCGCACCGGGATGTACACCCTCGGATGGGACATCGGTGTCGCGCTGCGGTACGGCAAACGCGAGAGCACCCGGCCGCGCGAGCGCAACCGGGCGCCGCTCATGAACTGCTACCGGGCCGGGGATGGCAGGGCGTTCTGGTTGCTGCTGCTCGAGGCCGACCGGCACTGGCCCAAGCTGCTGGCCGCGCTCGGGCGGCCCGAGCTCGGCGAGGACGAGCGCTTCGTCGACGCGCGGTCACGCAACCTGCACGCCGAGGCGCTCATCGCCACGCTCGACGAGGAGTTCGCCCGGTTCGACAGCGCCGAGCTCACCTCCCGCTTCGACGCGCACGACGTGTGGTGGGCGCCGATCAACTCGATCTTCGACGTGATCGACGACCCGCAGGCGCAGGCTGCCGGCGCCTTCGTCGACATGGCGCCGCAGCCGGGGGAGGGCCCCTACCGGGCGGTCAACGGCCCGGTCGACTTCGACGGGCGCGCCGTCGAGCCGGGGCCGGTGCCCCGCCGCGGTGAGCACACCGCGGAGGTGCTCACCGAGCTCGACCGGCGATGGGGCGGGTCAGAGCCCGCCTGAGCCGTGGACATGGTCGCAGAGGCGCTCCTCGCCCTCGACGATCTGGCCGGCGCCGACACCCTCGAGCGCAGCGAACGGGCCACACCGGTGCGGGACGATCCAGACGTGGATCATCGGCGCTGGGACGAACTTCTTCAACCCTGCCGGGCACGTCCCACCGACAGCCGTGACCGAGGCCACGCGCGGTGCCTCCGGATCGTTGGTGAAGCACAGATCGTCGTGGATGTGCCACTGCATGAGTGGGCCGCCGATGTCGGGGACGTCCTCGAGGGCCACCGTGTCCGGCAGCATGTACATCGCGCTGACGAGCTTCTTCGAACCGTCGGGCTGCGGCTCGTAGACGAGGCTCTCCGGGAAGTCGGGGTCGAGGACGATGTCGTCGTTGATCCAGTCCCACTGGATGAAGTGCTCGTGCCCGGTGAGGCCGTCACCGATCGAGCGGAACCCGGCCGCCTCGGCAACCCGGTGGTCGGCCCACTGCGGCAGGCGCACCAGGGTGACGGCGATGAGGTTCTCCGCAGCGGCCTGTTGCTCGGGCGTCACGCCGGGCATGCCACTCAGGTCGATCGGCTTGGTCGGGTCGTAGGGCTTGGGCGTCGGCGCATCGGCATGGTCGGCGCCGTGGCCCCCACCGTGGCCGTGGTCGTGCTCGTTGCACATGTCGACCCGCTCCGCGTCGGACACGGCGGCCTGGCCGGCGCCGACACCCTCGAGCGCGGCGAACACGCCGCACTGGTGCGGCGTCACCCACACGTGGACCATCGGGTTCTCGGCGCCGGCGTTCACACCACGCTCGCACCTGCCCGTGGCGCGGGTGGTGCCGACGACGGTCGGGCGCCCGTTGACGTTGTCCCAGCACAGGTCGCCATGGTTGTGCCACTGCATGAGCGGGCCGGCGAACTCGGTGAGTGTCGGGTCGTCGAGCGGTCGCGAGCTGGCGATGTACATCGCTCCAGCCAGCGTGCGGCTGTCTCCGTCGACGTTGTAGACGAGCGACTCGGGTGCCGTCGCGTCGAGGAACTTGTCGTCGACGATGTAGTCGTAGCGGACGAAGTGCTCGGCGCCGGTGCTCGCATCGCCGATCGAGCGGAAGCCGGCAGCGATCGCGTCCTCGACGTTCGCGTACTTGGGCAGCTCGCGCAGGCTCGCCTCGACGAGCGCCTTGGCGCGGGCCTCCTGGTCCGGCGTCACACCAGGCACACCGGACAGGTCGATCGGGCCGGCGGGGTCCCATGGCCGAGGCCAGACCACGGCACCGCTGTCGTCGGTGATGACGGTCGACTCGTGGGCATGGTCGTCGTCCTCGGCGTGAGAGTGGTCGTCGGTCGCTGCGCCGCCCGCGGCCACACCGACCGCTGCGGCGCTGGTGCCACCCTGGCCCCCGTGATGGTCGCCTGCGGCGTGGGAGTGACCATCCCCGCTCGCTGCGGTGCCGTCGGCGTGGCTGTGCGAATGCGAGGTGGCGAGCACCATCCCCGGCACGGCGAGCACTGCGGCAGCGACGCCCGGCACGAGCAGGCGCACCGGTCGGGCCATCTGCCAGCCGGCGAGCAACGCAGCCATGGCCGTCCCTGCAGCGACGGCGCCGAGAGCGGCGCAGAGCGTGTCGGCGAACTGGGGCGACTCGGCCGACTCGAGGCCGGCCACCCACGACACCCCGGTCACGCGCGTGACCAGCCATCCGACCACCGCCGCACCGTTGACGAGCGCGGCGAATGCCGCGACGACCCTGCTGGGGCGGGTGAGCGCGAGCAGACCGGCCCCCAGTTGGGCGATCGCCACGACGAGGAAACCGCGCGTCAGGCCTACCTGCTCCGCGTGGGTGCCTGCGGCCGCGGCGTGGATCGCGCCGGCGCCGAGTGAGGCGCACGCAGCGATGGCGATGCCTGGCAGGCGGCGCACCGGGGCCTGCTCGACAGCGACCGCGTCGTCGCTGGTGGTGGCGAGCCGTCCGAAGTCGGACGGGTCTGCGGCGATCGTCATCGGTTCCCCCCGGGTACAGGAATACCGAAATCCTAGTGCTGGCACTGCCGCTGCGGCGTGGCGGGCGTCGCGCTCACCGCAGCGGCTGCACACGTCATTCAGCGGAGGTGTCTCCGCAGGGCAGCAGCGTCCTCAGCCAAACACCTGGCGGAAGCGGTCGCGGCGCTCTCCCCAGATGGCATCGAGCACGCGGTCGGCGAGGTCGGCACGGCAGATGAGCAGATCCGGCAGCCAGGCGTCGTGCTCGTTGTAGACGAGCGGTGAGCCGTCGATGCGCGAGGCGTGCAGGCCGGCGGCGAGGGCCACGGCTGCCGGTGCGGCCGAGTCCCACTGGTACATGCCGCCGTCGTGGACGTAGATGTCGGCCTCACCGAGCACGACGGCCATCGCCTTGGCGCCCGCCGACCCGAGTCGTACGGCATCGCAGCCGAGCGCGTCGGCCACCAGCACCGCTGCGTATGGCGCACGCGAGCGCGAGGTGATCAGCCGCGGACGTGGACGGGTGGGCTCGGGAAGTGTCGGTGCCGGGTCGGTGCCGAAGCCCACGCCGCGCGCCGGCAGGCTCACCGCGCCGGCGACGAGCGTGCCCCGCTCCCCCAAGGCGAGGTGGCCTGC